>CAZBDF010000074.1:0-13637 GCA_964490385.1 uncultured Lentimicrobiaceae bacterium
AAGCGCAAATGACAATTAATGACAGCGAAGCTAAATGACGCAATTGAACTTATTTACACAAATGATTTACTTCATTTCTATAGCAGTTAAATAGATACTAAATATCAACAATTAACTTTTAATCAATTACCCGTGGGACGAATATTGGCAATAGATTACGGACAGAAAAGGGTTGGGCTGGCAGTTACCGACGAGATGCAAATAATTGCAACTGGTTTGGATACCGTCCATGTAAAAGACATAATGCAATACCTGAAGAATTATGTTGCCCGCGAAAAAGTTGAATGCTTTGTTGTTGGTTTACCTGTTCAGATGAATAACAAGCCTTCGGATGCGCAACGGTTTATTGAACCTTTTGTTAAGCAACTGAAAAAACAATTTCGCGATATTCCCGTTGATAGGTTCGATGAAAGATTTACTTCAAACCTGGCACACGATACAATGCTTACAGCAGGCCTGAAGAAAAAAGACAGGCAGAACAAAGCACTGGTTGATAAAATTAGTGCGACCTTAATATTGCAGTCGTACTTGCACTCGAAATCAAACAACAGGATTTAACTAATTTGGAATTATAATTCTAACTATTACCGTATAAACTATGATACTACCCGTTACAGCCTACGGCCATCCGACATTAAAAAAGGTTGCCCAGGAAATTGAGGAGGATTACCCTAAGCTCAATGAACTAATCGAAAACATGTTCGAAACCATGTATTCCTCAGAAGGCGTTGGGCTTGCAGCACCCCAGGTCAATAGATCAATCAGGCTTTTTATCGTTGATGCCACGCCCTATGCAGATGAAATTGAAGGAGCGGCAGATTTCAAAAAAATTCTTATCAATCCCTACATTATTGAGGAAGATGGAGAACCATTTCTCCAAGAAGAAGGATGCCTGAGCATTCCCCATATTCGCGAGCAGGTCTCACGCAAACCAAATATCAAGATTGAATATTACGATGAAAACTGGGTCTTCCATGAGGAAGAATACGATGGAATGCTTGCACGTATCATTCTGCATGAATACGATCATCTTGAAGGAAAGCTTTTTGTTGAAAGGATCAACTCCTTAAGAAAAACATTGCTCAAACGAAAATTGCAGGATATCACAAAAGGAAATGTTAAAGTTGATTATAAGATGCTTTTCCCAATACAAAAAAAACGCAAATAACAAAACCATTTAGCGAAATTAAACCTATGAAAAAATTACAATTTCATCTTCTGATTACTGGACTTCTCATCACAGTTATGTTTACTTCATGCCAATCACCACGTGATGAATCGATAGCGAACATTGAAAATACCGAGATGGAAGTGTTCTCGGAAAACGGGATGATCGACCGAAACCGGGTGGACGAACTCATTGAAACTTACGTTGGATTTGCTGATGAATTCCCCGAAGATACCCTGGCACCAGATTACCTTTTTAAAGCCGGTGATATTTCGATGAATACCAACCGCTCGCGACAGGCCATCCGCTTTTACGACCGCATCATAACGGAATTCCCAGATTATAAAAAGACTCCGGAAGCCATGTTTCTCAAGGCTTATGTTTACGAAAACAATCTTGGCCGGCTTGATAAAGCCAAAGAAATTTATGAGACTTTCCTGACCTTGTACCCCAACAATGAATTTGCTGATGATGCAGAAGTTTCCTTAAGATTTTTGGGTAAATCACCCGAGGAGTTGATCGAGATTTTTCAGCAGGAAGCAGGGGAAAGTGAAGATGAGTAATTATCATCACACATTGTAATTCTTAAGCTGGTGTTGAAATGGTGAGAATCTTTTCCGATAATAAGTTCAATTCTGTCATTTATCCGCCAGCCGGCGGATGCCATTTATTGTAATTTACGCTTCGCGCGTCATTTGTTTTTTACAATTAATGACTACAAATGACCATCAATGACTTTAATTTGGAAAAAAAAATTAGTTTAAACAAATCTCTCACTTAACTAACCAATTACCCACCTTAATCAACAACTACTTCACGGGCTTATTAAATTCCTTTTCCAGGAAATTCTTGAGGTGCGAGGGATTGACATTGTGCACCAATACCCCTTTTTTGCTGTAGGATATTTCACCAGTTTCTTCTGATACTATCAAGGCAATAGCATCAGTTCTTTCGGTTACACCAACTGCAGCCCTATGCCTTAGCCCCAGACTTACGGAAAGTTTTTTACTGGAAACCGGCAGGATACACTGTGCTGACTTCACATTATTATTGAGAATGATAGCAGCGCCATCATGGAGTGGGCTGTTTTTGAAAAAAATACTTTGCAATAACTGGTCAGAAATTTTGGCATTTAGAATCTGGCCGGTTTCAACATACTGACGGAGTTCATTCATTTTGGCGATGATGATCAATGCCCCGGTTTTTGTACCAGACATTTTTCGGCAAGCCGATACTATGGGGTCAACGTCCAGTTGAGTGACCTTTGCCATGCTAAAGTTCAAAAACGACATCCTCGACCTGGTCTTACTCACAAAACGGGTTGTTCCTATCATCAGCAAAAATTGTCGGATTTCAGGCTGAAACACAACAATCAGAGCAATAAATCCCACCGAAATAAATGCCCCAAGGATTTCGCTCAACAGTTCCATCTGCAGGGCCGACACCAACTTCCACATCAGGAAAATCGCTACAATCCCAATAAAGATATTGATGGCTGCCGTGCCTTTCAACAGGTTGTACAACTCGTACAACAAAAAAGCCACCAACAGGATATCGATGATATCTGTTAGTTTGATTTCGATAAAAGCAGTGATGAAGAGTTGTAACATATTGGTGATTAAAAATGCGGGGCGAAGTTAATGAAATAAATCTTTTTGGGGTGTGGGATTTCGGGAGTCTGACCTACCCTTTGCTAGTGCTTTAAGGAAATGAAATACTATGATCCTAATTTTCCAACCAGCTTTACAGCCTCCACAGCCTCCTTCACATCATGCACCCGCAAAATATTTGCACCATTCAAAAGTGCAGTCGTATTTAAAACTGTTGTACCGTTCAGCGCATCTTCAGCTTGTATTTCCAGGACTTTATTGATCATCGATTTACGTGACAGGCCTGCCAGTAGTGGACATCCAAGTTTTTTGAGTTCAGAAAACCTTCGAAGCAATTGATAGTTATGTTCCACAGTTTTCCCAAAACCAAAACCCGGGTCGAGGATGATATTTTCAGTTACACCCAGCGCAGCAAGTTTTGAAAGCTGGTTTTTAAAAAATGTACTGATCTCCTCAACAACATCACTGTAATCAGGATTTTGTTGCATGTTGGCCGGCGTTCCCTGAATGTGCATCATCACGTAAGGCAAGCCAAGTTCAGCAATCGTTTCAAACATCCTTTCATCAAACTGCCCTCCCGAAATATCGTTGATCATATCTGCACCAAAACCAGCAGCCCGCCTGGCAATAGATGCCCGGTAAGTATCTACTGATAAAATTGCATCTGGATAGTTTACACGCAATTCCTTCAGTACGTCCTTAAGCCTGGCCCACTCATCTTCAACAGAAACATCCATTGCATTTGGCTTTGTTGAAACAGCACCAATATCAATAATTGCCGCACCTTCTTCTATCATTTTCCCGGCAAGTTGAATAGCATTATTCAAACCTTCATTTCTTCCCCCATCGTAAAATGAATCCGGTGTAAGGTTTAGAACACCCATCACTACTGGTTTTGAAAGATCAAGGGTTTTATTTTTCCATTTTAATTCAAACATAAATTCAAAAAGTATTTAACACAAGATCGTAAATAAAAATGACATATAGTTAACAGTCATCAGAGACACAATCTCAGGGCCGCCATCCCCTCTCTCTGCCAACCGAAACGAAATGAAGGTTGGTTAGTCGGGGCTTGCATCCCTTTTATTAATTGACATTTGGCTTCGCCGTCACTAATTGTATTCTATTATTTACAACCAATAACCATCAATGACTACCAATAACCATCAATGACTACAAATGACCATCAATGACTACAAATGACAACCAATAACCATCAATGACCACCAAATTGAAATTAATCCAAAAATTTACACCTCATTAACATGCCACTAAAATAAAGCATTTTATCTTTGACGCCATAAGTTTAATGAACTAAAAAAGTCACATTATGAAAAAACATAAAGTCGTTATGATGCTGGTAATGCTATTTTCCATCTGCCTGACACCACTTGCCACATTTGCACAGGAAGCAGGGCCAGAATTAAGCCGCGAAGAAATGCAGTTGCAAAGGGCCAAGGATAAAGTTGCCCGGGCAGAAACTTCGGTTGCACGCGGACAGGCATACCTGGATTTGGGCGATAGCCTGAAAACCACCGGAGAAAAAATGATGGATGAAGCGAAAGTGGAACTCAAACGATTTAAAGAGGAGAAAAGCGGAATAGACAAAATGTATTCTTCCGAGAAAAAAATATTTGAGAAAGATATGAAAACTGATGACAGGACACAACGCGACGCTGCACGGCAATCCATAAGGGACCTTGATGCACAATATAGGTTAGATAGCAGGGAAATTGATACTAAGATAAAAGAAGCCAATCGGAAATATGAAAAAGGAAATAGTAATATTTCGAAGGGAGGAGATAAAACGAAAATGGGCAACGAGAAATTGAAACCTGCCAACAAGGCCCTCGTTGAAGCTAAAAAAGAACTGAGTGCACTTACCGGAGTTGAAGATCCTGCCGAAAGCGATGTCAAAAAGAAAGGCCTTTTTAGTAAAAGCAAGAAAGAGAAGAAGGAGAAAGAAGTAGAAGAAGCCGTTCCTGAAGAAAAAGATGTGGATAAAAAGTCGGACAAGAAAGCTGAAGATAAAGGTGGGAAAGCAGTTGAAGAATCAACTGAAGTTGAAAAAAAAGAAGCAGAAGACAAGAAAAAAAAGAAGTAAGCTAAAACGGAACAACTATTTCAATGGACAAAACTGACAAACAATTTGAGGCGGCCATTTCGCAATGCATAAATGTTTTCGAGAAGAAAATGAAGGACTACGGAAGTGCATGGCGTATTTTAAGGACCACTTCACTAACAGATCAAATCTATATTAAGGCCAACCGCATTCGAAGTATTGAAGAAAAAGGGATGTCGAAAATAGATGAAGGGATTCGGGATGAATTTATCGGTATAGTTAATTATTCGGTGATGGCGCTCATCCAACTCGAATTGGGCAATGAGCACAATATCGACCTTAAGCCCGAAGAAGCTGTGGATTTGTACAGCAAACATATTTATGCTTCCAAAGCATTGATGGAAAACAAAAACCACGATTACGACGAAGCCTGGCGGAATATGCGCATTTCGTCCTACACCGATATTATCCTGATGAAATTATTAAGGGTTAAACAAATCGAAGACAACGAGGGTAAAACACTGGTTTCTGAAGGACTGGATGCCAACTATAGCGACATTATCAATTACTCACTTTTTGCTTTGATAAAGATTGCCGAGCAGGAGGAGTGATTGGTAATCAGTGATTGGTGCAACTCCGAATTCAGAACGCAAAACTCAAAACGCTAACTCAAAACGCCAAACGCAAAACGCAGAACTCAGAACTTTCAACTAAACATTTCTATGAAAACGGACACACTTAAAAATATTACTGCTTGGGCAATTATTGTTACTGCCATACTTTCAGCTTACCTCATATCATTTTTCGAAAATTTCAACATCTACTTTCTTCTTTTGTTGATTTTTGAATTGGTACTGGCAATCAGGTTCAGGAAGATATTCTCACCGGGTATGATCAGGGTAAGCCAGGTCATCCTGGGTTGTTTATTTCTGTATTCAGGATTTGTAAAAGGAGTTGATCCACTGGGAACAGCCTACCGTGTTGAAGATTATTTTATCGCATTTGGCACTGAGTTGTTAATGCCTGCGAAAGTATTTTTCTCTTTCATCCTCAATTCCGCTGAGTTAATACTTGGCGCACTTTTGCTATTCAATATAAAACCAAAACATACAGCATGGCTAGTATTGTTGATGATGACCACATTCACAATTATCACCCTCAACGATGCACTCAATAATCCCGTGCCGGATTGTGGTTGCTTTGGTGACGTTTTAATTTTAACGAACTGGCAAACTTTTTATAAAAACCTGGTGATTAATGTATTCGTACTGATCGTCTTTTTGGAGAAAAACAGGCTTAAAACGATCTATACCAACAAAGCTGAGTGGGCGATGGGAGTTGGATTTATCGCCATATTTGTAAGCTTTCAGTTTTTGAACTACATCAACCTGCCCATGATGGATTTCAGGGCATGGAAGGTTGGCAACAAAATGATTACCGAAAATCCATTGCCAATTAAGTATTATCTCACCTACCAAAACAAGACTACAGGCGAGCAAAAGGAATACCTGTCACCTGATTATCCATACAGTGACCCGGAATGGGTTGCAAACTGGGAATTTGTTTCACAACGTGTTGATGATCCTAACGTAGTGCATGGAATGGATTTAGCAATTATCAATTTCGGTGGGGAAGATGTTACCAAACCCTATCTTGAGAACCCGGATTACAATTTCTTTGTGGTGGCCTGGGATCTGGAAAAAACAAACACAAATGCATTTGTTAAAATCAACGAACTTTACGAGCAAGCCAACCAAAATGATCTATCGATGATTTTCCTTACCTCGACCCTGTCTGAACAAATTGAAGATTTCGTTGAACAGGAAAATCTTTCACCGGATATGGAATTTTTCAATGCAGATGATATCGTATTAAAAACCATGATCCGCTCCAACCCCGGACTGATATTGATGAAAAACGGGCAGGTTATCGAAAAATGGCACCACTACCATTTGCCGGATTGGGAGGAAGTTGAGGAAGTAATGAAAGAGGAAAGGTAAGTAGTATAGGGTATATGGTATAGAGCCAAAAAAATAAAATTATTGCTTTTTATGGCAAAAAATTATTTATGATTGATGATTAACGATTTTTTATTTAAGATGTAAATGGATGCTGTCAAATCAAAAATATGAAATCGAAAAAAGCGACCAGATTGACAAAAATAATTTATGCCCTACTCAGTTCTGGCTTGTCCAGTTTGGGGAACATAAGGTTTATAGGGGAAGTAAAGTAATCCATTTTTCATCTTTCCGGTTTTTATCATTCTTGCATTTAATCATTTCATCCCCGCAGTGGCGGGATTTCGCTGCGCTCAACATTCTCGCATTTTATCATTGAATCATTTCATCGTTGCCTCATTGACTTCCAAAACTATTTAGAATTAATCGGAATAAGACACTATTTTGTGTACTTTTGCGCCCGAAAAACTCAACTAACATTTTTTTACATCAAAATGTAATACTGAACAAAGTGCAGGAAAGAGTGTTAGCTTGATGAAATTTTTGAAATTATTACTGAATACAATAGAAGATGATCGACAGAAAGCAATTGACCTTAAAAAAGGAAGACAAAAAATATACTATAAAAAACACCAGCAAGGATACGCTGCAGAATTGGTATTACCTGATGACCCTGGGCCGTCAGTTAGATAACAAGGCCCCAAATTACCTGAAGCAAGCCCTTGGCTGGTCTTACCACGCGCCATACGCCGGTCACGATGGCATTCAATTGGCCATCGGGCAGTTGTTTGAAAGCAGCAACGACCACCTCTTCCCCTATTACCGAGATATGCTTACAGCAATTTCCGCAGGGCTTACGCCCGAAGAGATTATCCTCAACGGCCTTTCCAAAGCAACTGATATCGCAAGTGGCGGACGGCATATGTCGAACCACTTTGCCAAACCTGAATGGAATGTTCACAATGTATCATCAGCTACAGGAAACCATACGCTTCATGCTGTTGGTGTAGCAAGGGCCATAAAGTATTACGGCGTCGATGCTGTTGCCATCAGTTCACAGGGCGAATCGTCCACATCTGAAGGTTATGTTTACGAAGCCATCAATGGTGCTTCCGTAGAAAAGCTGCCGGTAATTTTTGTTTTTCAGGACAATGGATATGGAATTTCGGTACCAAAGGAACAGCAGACTGCCAACCCCCGTGCGGCTGATAATTTCATTGGCTTCAAAAACCTGGAAGTGATTTATTGCAATGGCAAAGACCCTTTCAACTCGATGAATGCCATGGCCAAGGCAAGGGATATTGTTAAGACCAAAGGAATCCCGGTTATTGTACATGCCAATTGTGTAAGGATAGGGGCGCATTCAAATTCCGACCGCCAAGACCTTTATCGGGACGACCTTGAACTTTCGGATGTTCGCTTGCTCGATCCAATGAAAAAATTCAGGTCAAGACTGGTTTACTCCGGTAAATTTACTGAAGCCGAATTGGACGAGATTGATAAGCACGCAAAGAAAGAAATTTCGGCTGCCCACAAAAAAGTATTGAAAGCACCGGATCCGGATCCTAAGTCAATTTTCGATTTTGTAATTCCTGACCCTTATGTTTCAGAAAAATATCCACGTGGCCTGCACAATGGTGAAGGCAAAACATTGCGACTGATTGAGGCACTTAACTCGACACTGAAGTCCGAATTCACCAGAAACCCTGATACTTTTATTTGGGGACAGGACATGGCCAACAAAGAAAAGGGTGGGATTTTTAATGTATCCAAAGGCTTGCAACAAGAGTTTGGCCCCAAACGGGTTTTCAATGCACCTATTGCCGAAGATTATATTATGGGTACTGCAAATGGCATGAGCCGTTTTGATAAGAAGATCAGGATTGTGGTTGAAGGCGCCGAGTTTGCTGATTATTTTTGGCCGGCAATGGAGCAGTTTGTTGAATTAACACATGACTACTGGCGCAGCAACGGAAAATTTTCACCCAACGTTACCATCAGGCTTGCGTCGGGTGGTTTTATTGGTGGTGGATTGTATCACTCACAAACCATTGAAGGTGCAATGACGACTTTCCCGGGCATCAGGGTAGTCTATCCATCTTTTGCCGATGATGCCGCCGGTTTGTTGCGTACCAGTTTGCGCTCCGAAGGCCCTACCCTATTCCTCGAACCCAAGGCTTTGTATAACGATCCTTCAGCTGAGGCAATTGTTCCTGATGATTTTGAAGTTCCCTTTGGCGTAGCCCGTGTGCGCAGGCAAGGCACCGACCTCACCATGATCACTTATGGCAATACTACCCAAATGTGCATTGCGGCAGCCGATCGACTGGAGAAGGAAGCAGGAGTATCTGTTGAAGTTGTGGATATCCGTTCATTGATCCCATTGGATAAAGAAACCATCCTTGAATCGGTAATGAAAACCAACAAGGCATTGGTAGTGCACGAGGACAAAGTATTTGGAGGCTTTGGCGGCGAACTGGCAGCTATGATCACCGAAGAAGCTTTCCAGCATCTGGATGCACCGGTAAAACGTGTTGGTTCAACCTTTACTCCGGTAGGATTTAACAGGATTCTTGAAAAAGCCATCCTCCCCAACGAAGAGAAAATATTCCATGCAGCTAAGAAATTGCTGGCTTATTAAAATACAGATAGGGCGTCAATCCTGAAATCCATTCAAGATTGACGCCCTATATTTTGTTATGCATTCCCTGGTAATCGCTACATTTACTACTTTGGTCCACTAATGGTTGGATTTCCAAAACCAAAGTTGATACCCAATGATGAAATAACATTTCCATTCACCGTGAACAAGGGATCGAAACCTTTACCAAAGCTGTAAGTCAACACAAAGTTATCCTTCACCTGGTAGTTAATATTCAACAACCATCGGTAATTCCAGTCTTTTTCTATTTCAGTCCCAGCATTGTTTTCGCTAAATATTTTATCAACTGTCCGAACCTGATATCGCGCTGTAGCTTCTATTTCAGCAGTAAATTTCCTACCCGGAAAAAACACCAATTTACCACCCAGGTCGTATGAATCGGAGGCATTCACCGAATCATTCACCTGGAACTGTTTATAGAATTCAACGTCATTCCTGATATAACGTGCCATCGCCAGGAATTGCATCACCGAGGTTGCTGTATCCTGGTAAGTCCCCGTGAACCAAATACCCCACTGGGGCACCCTGCTGTATTGGAAGTTGTTGGTTGGGAAGTTTACCGAAACAGCCCCAGCCATTTCCAACTGAAAACCCTGGCGGTTGGTTAGGTAGTCAGTTAGGTGGTACTCTATGCTATCAACAGAGTATAATTCCTTTAAAGGTTTTCTGATTTCATTGATCCTATCCTCCCAAGAGTCAACATTAGAAAGAGAATCCTTAAAAGGTTCCAATAAATCAAATTGTGCATCAAAACTTCTTTTTAGATCTTTGCTGGAAGCAAAGCCAAAATAATCATAATGATCATCGTTTTTTTGAACACAAAACGTATCTTCAGCGGCATTAAAAATATTATTCCATGCAAATTCTTTAACCGCATTAAAATCACTTAAGTCCACTTCCTCATCTGCAGCGTCATCAATAGAATAACTAATGTCAATATTTAAAGCCTCATTAATACGATTAGCATAAATATTCTCTGCAAGCTGTTTTGCTCTGCCCTTAAGCTTGGATCGATATAAGATTGTACGCACTCCCACTCCAATCGCGTTTGAATTCACTGTATCAGCTAGTTTATATGATGTTGAAGTTGCAACTGAAACAGACAAATTTGACCAACCTGATCGCCAACCCACGTTATCAAGGTAATCCAATTCATTGATGTTTTTCCTATTAAACATCCAATAGGGCATCACTTCGAGTGCATATTCAGTGGGTAAAGTTAAAGACCCTTCACTGGTAAAGTTGTTGTACATGGCAAGTTCTAAATCCTTTACTGATTTAGGCCTTGAAATTTCAGATGGTTGAATTCCTATAATCGTTGATGCAGGCGACGTGGGAGCTTTCAGTTTCTCAAGATCGACTTCACTGCTTTGTGAAGATGCCCACATCGGTAGGATAGTTATCAAGAGAAATAGTATGCGCCTCATTAAAAACGAATAATTAATTTTACTGTAGGATAGTCATCATCCGACTCTGCCTTGTCATAGGTATATACCAAAGTATTCCCATTTGAATCCTGAATTGAATACCTGCATGTGATCTGATCCTCATCATCAACCTGTACATTGGGTGAATTATTTTCAAGATTTGATTTTACTATAATTGATTTATCCTTCAACTCGGATCCATAGCCAAGAAAGCCTTTATTATTCTGATTATTTAGCCTTACATGCTTGCCATTAACATCACGACAAGCCGAATTTTGCGTTGTGCCATTTAGGGCATCCAAAACCAGGTAATGTTTTGCATTTGGATCTATAATTTGAAAGTGTGTTTCATCTCTATGTACTGCCATGGTGTTTAAATTTTTAGGTTAATAAACTATTAAGATTAAGTGGTCTGTTTTTTCGACTTGAAAGTATTCGCGTCCATTTTATCGGTTTTTTCCTGTGTACCGGCACTTCTGAGTTTTGATACTTTATTCAACACATCAAACCAAAATGGGGCACCTAATGAAATGGCTATGGTTGTAATAAAACAGCCTAGAACATATAGCCAAAACGCACTATCACACAAATCAAATGGCGGCCATTCCATCGAAAGAATTGATTCCTGATGTTTAATATCAGCAATAAGCTCTTTCATTTCCTCTTTTACAATAATACTGGTTGCATCACTTGAATCAGCCTGGCTTACATAATCAGTAGCCAGCTTAACCATCTCCATCCTAATATTACTCTCCGCAGTCAATTTTCTGGCAATGCTAATAGTGTCAACGTTTAGCGAAAATGCAACCAGAAGCCCTAATAAAAATGTAAAAAATTGTAATCTCCTTTTATACCAACCCCTAACTCGATCCATGGTTTCGTTATACCATCTTTCAAGTTGTCTTTTGAACACATCAGCATCACCCTTGGCTTCAACCAGGAAACTGTAGAGGATGTCTTCTGTTCCGGTGCGATCTATTTTTTCTTCAAGAAGCTTTTTATAGGCTTTTAATTTCTTTTTAACTTTACCACTCCCATCAATAACATTGACCATGGTTGCAGAAAAAGTGGTGGGACTAATATACGAGGGTGGCCTTTTTTTCCATAGGAATTTATTGCCTAAATATCTAATTTCTGGCCGTTGCCAAAACTCCTCAACAAATGCTTTTGAATCTTCAGATAGTTGATCCTGCTGATCGCCAGCAGCAGGCTTTTTATTAGCAGATTTATCGTCACCTTCCAACATACGCCGGATGGCTTTTTTTAAAAATTGACCCCGCAAGCTAATAAGGCTTGAAACAAGCTCAACAAGGATTGTCACCAAAAGGCTGTATAGGATATAGATAAACACCAGGCCGATGACTACTTCGATTGCTGTACTGTTGAACATGATGATTTTAATTTAGTGAGTAATTTGATTCATTCATGCTTTCCTTATTTATATAAACACTGGTGCATGATAAACGATCGTTCAAAAAATAATATTTATCATTTTTTAACGCTTGCAACATCTCTTTTTTATAGATTAATCACGATGGATAATCAATATTGGATGATAAAGATAATATAAATAACAAGGGAAGTCAAGAAGAAATGATATAACTATCGGGCAAACGTTTCTTAATTCAGTTTTTTATGGAACACTGATTATTATGATTCTGATGATTAATTATGAATAGTTTGTTGCCGTTGCAAGTTACAAGTTTCAGGTTACAGGTTATCCTTGTAACTTGCACCCTGCAACCTGCAACATTGTGTCTGTTGTTTCCCGGTTTTAATCGGCTTATTTTAAAGCAATTTGAAAAAATGTAGATTCTAATAAACTTCTTCCACAAAAGTCTGCTCATCCATGGGTGGCCTAACGTAACCTTTTCCTGGTGGGCGTTCGGGCAATTCGAATGTTTCGGGTGTAAGATCCTTGTAAGGGATCATTTCGAGAAGGTGGCTGATGCAGTTGAGCCTTGCTTTCTTTTTATCATCTGATGGCACAACATACCAGGGTGAATTTTTGGTGTCGGTGTAGGCAAACATTTCATCTTTTGCTTTTGAATATTCCACCCATAATTCACGCGACTTCATATCCATCGGGCTAAGCTTCCATCGTTTTGTGGGGTCGTTGATCCTGGATTGGAAGCGGCGTTCCTGTTCCTCAACGCTTACCGAGAACCAATATTTAATGAGGATGATTCCTGAACGGATGAGCATACGCTCGAAGTTTGGGCATGATCGAAGGAATCCCCAGTATTCATCTTCGGTGCAAAAGCCCAGGACATGCTCAACACCCGCGCGGTTGTACCAACTCCTGTCGAACAGCACCATTTCACCGCCAGCGGGCAAATGTGGCACGTAACGCTGAAAATACCATTGTGTTTTCTCACGCTCGGTAGGTGTGCCCAGGGCTACTACTTTGCAAATACGTGGGTTAAGGCTCTGGATAATCCTTTTGATAGTCCCACCCTTTCCTGCAGCGTCACGGCCTTCGAAAATTACAATTACTTTTAGCCCCTTTAGTTTAATCCACTCCTGCAGCTTAACCAGTTCTATTTGCAGTTTCCTGAGTTCATTTTCATAATACTCATTACTAAGCTTCTTATTCTTTTTGTATTCCCCTCCGGGATGCTTACCTTCAGTATTTGCATGATGGCCGCTATGTTCTCCGTTGTGTTTTTTTCCGTTTCCCATAAATGAAATTTTTTCAAAAAAAACAAAAGTAAGTAAAAAATGGTATTGGATGAAAAGGGAAAAGGTTT
>CAZBDF010000075.1:0-4758 GCA_964490385.1 uncultured Lentimicrobiaceae bacterium
AGAAAAGAAAACCCCGGGGAACAGAAAACCTCTATGGCTTGCTTCATGCCATCAAGAATCAGGTGCATATTAAATTCACGCACCAAAAATACTGGGAAAATGAACGGACAGAACGCACGGTAAAACCTTATGCGCTGAAAGAGTTCAAAAACCGGTGGTATGTGTTGGCAAACGACCTGAAAGATAATCGGGTAAAGAGTTTTGCCCTCGACCGCTTAACTGAACTGGAGATTACGAAAAGGAAATTTGAGTATCCGAATGACTTTAATGTTGCCGACCATTACAAATATTGCTTTGGAATAATCAGCCCCAACGGCCACGAACCACAGGAAGTAATATTGTCGTTTGACCCTATTCAGGGCAAATACATCAAATCGCTGCCCTTGCACGAAACACAGGAAGTTCTGGTAGATAACAAACAAGAGTTGCGCGTTAAATTAACCGTGTTTCTTACGCATGATTTTTTTATGGAGTTACTCTCTCACGGTGAGCATTTAAGAGTAATACAACCTGCTGGTTTAATCAATGAATTGAAATCGACTTTTATTAATGCCCTGAAACTTTATGATTAATATGTATTTATTCTTTGAAACAGAAACAACAGGTTTGCCAATAAATTGGGAAGCCCCAATTAATGACCTTGATAATTGGCCAAGGCTTGTACAAATTGCGTGGTTGCTTTTCGACAAGCAGCAAAATCTTCTTGATGAAAAGAACTACATCATCAGGCCGGACGGGTTTTCAATTCCGGATAAACCGGCTGAAATTCACAAAATCTCAACAGACCTTGCTTTCGTAGCAGGCAATGACCTTTCACGAATATTAAAAGAATTTTCAACAGTAATTGAAAGTACAGAAACCATCATCTCGCACAATCTGAATTTTGACGAGAAAATTATTGGTGCTGAATTTCTTAGAAAAAGAATATATAATAGTTTAGCCTTAAAAAGAAAGATTTGTACTATGGAAGCAACAAAGGATTTCTGTGCAATCCCTGGTCATAATGGCTATAAATTGCCCGGATTATCAGAACTATATTACAAACTTTTTGGAACTCAGCCTGGTGTACCACTGAGTGCTGCTGAAGGAACAAAAGCAACAGCGGAGTGTTTTTGGGAATTAAAAAGCAGAGGCTTTTTTTAATTCAGATAAATGATGACCAGTGAACACAAAAATTCAATCATTTTGTTGTTTATCTTGTACAGTCTTCGGTCTTCAGTCTTCCTGGCAACATTTATCCGCCATCCAACCTTTTCCTTCCGTTGATAACCGTTCGAAGTTTGATGGTCGTTTTATAATTGACCTGACCATAAAAAAAATAATGATTCTTAAACTGCTAGCCTAAAAACTTCGAACTCGATTTTTTCACTACAAAATTTTTTCACTTCTTATCATCAGTCTTCTATCTTCCGTGCCGAGGCAAAGCCTCGTGCATGCTCGAGCATAGCTCGGCATCTTCCTCCTCTAAAACCTCCTCATCTCCCTGTACCACGAATCCCGCTCCACCGGCTCACAGCCCGCGTCCTTTATCAGCTTCACCAAACCATCAGTATTAATTACCGGATTTTTATCATCGGCACCAGCCAGCGAATAAATTTGCGTTGAATCGTTGATCGTCCCATCCAAATCATCCACACCAAAGGAAAGCGACAACTGCGACATCTGTTTTCCAATCATTGGCCAGTAGGCTTTAATATGTGGAAAATTGTCAAGGTAAATTCTTGAAACTGCATAATTACGCATATCTTCTATGGCATTCACCTCTCCCAAGTGCGACATTTCATTGTTTCCACTTTTGAATTTCAATGGGATGAAAGTATTGAAGCCCTTGGATCTATCCTGAAGTTGTCGCAATGTATCAAGGTGATGGATGCGGTGCCCATAGTTTTCCATGTGACCATAAAGAATCGTTGCATTTGAACCAATACCCAGTTTGTGCGCGGTTTCATGAATCTCCAGCCATTTGTCGCCAAAAGCTTTGTCATCACATATCTGCTCCCGAATTTCCGGATCAAAAATCTCTGCCCCGCCGCCGGGAATGGAATCCAAACCACTTTCTTTTAATATTCTCAAACCCTCTTCTATACCAAGGCCGGCTTTGGTAAACATATAATCCAACTCAATGGCCGAATAGGCTTTCAGATGCAGTGCGGGGCGCGCTTCCCTGATCTTCTTCAATAAAGTTGAGAAAAACTCGAGGTCAAGTTGTGGATGTACACCACCGGTGATGTGGAGTTCGAGCATATCTTCCGGGGCTTCCTTTACTTTGGCAAGCATCTCATCCATGGTCAGTTCCCAGGACTCACCACTTTGATGGTGCGAGTAAGAACAAAACTTACAGTTGTACACACAAATGTTGGTAGGTTCGATATGGAAATTCCTGATAAAAAAGGCTTTCTTGCCATGCTTCCTTTCCTTCACAATATTAGCAAGGCTTCCCAATAATCCAAGCTCAGCATTTTCAAATAAATACACACCTTCTTCTGGCGTGATCCTTTCACCAGCAATTACTTTATCTGCAATTTTCCTAAATTCAGGCTGCACATCTATAGATGCGAGTATCGTTTGTAAACTTTCTTTTGACATAAAAATAATTTTGGGCAAAGCTAAGAAGAATCCCGCTTAATTTGGAAATGGGTTAATTTGATAATTTGGAGATAAAAAATTCGTAGTTTTGTAGAAACAATCAATAATGAAGCAGTATCTTGTATCTATACCTGAGGAAGAAGAAGCTTTTTTCATCAAATTGATGAAAAGTATCAACTTCATTGATTTTACTACTGAAGATAATTCCTTTGATATCCCTGATTCTCACAAGACTATTGTAAGAGAACGAATAGTTAATTATGGATCTGATAAAAATAATTATCTGTCACGTGAGACATTTGATAGAAAAATTAAATCGCGGAACAGAGTTGTAGTGTCATAATAAACCCCAATGTTTTTAATGACCTCTTCACACAAGTCGGAATCCTGAGATGTGGCAGAAGAAAAACAAATAATCCTTAATCTATTCCTTACATCTCATATCAAAAATCAAAAATCTGACTTCTTATATCACCTCATCTCCCCTTCACTTCGTTATAATCTTCCATTTTCTACAACAACTCATCCATCCATTACACCGAACATCCAACCCCGCAAAGGCGGGATTTCGCTACGCTCAACATCTAATATCCTTCCTCTCCCCTACCTCAAAACCCTCGCTGTATAAACTTCTCCGTCAACAACAAGTTTCACCAAATATACCCCCGCATTGACCTTGCTAAGATCAAAACTGATAAAACCTGATGAAGAAGCCCTGTTTTCAACAAATATCCGTTCACCCAAAATATTAAACACTTCGATGCTAAGTAGCTTTCCCTGGAAATTGCCGGCATCAATATAAACCAATCCTGTGGTTGGATTGGGATATACGGCAAGTGTATTTTCTTTTTCAGGATTATGAATGCCAACAATCGATATTCCATCAAGTTCTTCTGCACCTGTATTGTCAGGATCAAGCCAGGGTTTTAGCTGGAGGGTGTCGGCATTACCAACTTTATCCCACGAATAAGAAAACTTCCCATATAAATCCGGGCCCAATAGAACTGTGCAACTGGCATCCCCACCAGTAAGCTGACCTAACAATCGGCCTTCATCATTAAAAATAGGACAGCCTGAGGATCCGCCTTCGGTAACACCGTGGCCATTTTCGGTTGCCGACCAAACAACTTCCCAATGGGTGTTTGCAATATTCCCCCAATTTGAAGAAATCAATGGTGTGGTATAAGTGGAAATTTTACGGATATCACCCAGTGGATGATGGATGGTAACGCCTTCGGGGCTGGTAATTCCTTTGGTGGTCCAACCAAGAAAATACGGGTTATAATTTTCGGGCACAACCTGGTTGAGTATTACGAGTTTGAAATCCGAGGCTACCCCCGACCCACCGGCAGCAGCAACTTTTGAGCACCCCACGATGGTATAGGAATTAAACGCAGAATCGCTGGTCGGGTTTTCACAATCCGGCCCCTCGTACCTGAAATAAAAAATCCATGTATTCATTTCTGATGGTGTAGCGTTAGGGCCACAATGATCGGCAGTAAGCAAATATGGCGTACCATCCTGTCGGGTATTATTAACTGTCGATCCACTACACCAAACCGAGCTTGTCCCAGATTTTACAATCATCCGGCAAACGGCATTCTTTTGGTCCTGCCATTCATTGCCCTCGCTGCAATTCACATTTACTTCGCACCATCCGGCACTTCCAAATCCACGCGTTCCATTTAAATTATCTGCAGTACGGTAAACATATCCAACTTCATTGATCAAAATTTCAGGCTTTTCTTTTAATCCGTAAGACTCAACATATTCCAAAATCACTTTATCGCCATGAATCATTTCGGTGGCAAATGCGCCACCTTTTGGGTTGGTTTCATGCGTAAAAGCACCTATCACCTGCCAATGGTCAGCGCTATAAAGAAACAGCTCTCCACCTTCAGGGATAAAAAACTTTTCGTAATACAACAACAAAGCCTGGGCATTTTCCGAAGAAAGAGCCAGACGGCAAACCCTGCTTCCATCTGGCATATTCAGCCATGTCCCATCTTTTGCCAGATTAATTGATGCAGGCAAACATTCGGCAAAGCGCATTGGTATCCCGTACTTATCGGTTTCGGTATCTTCAGCAAGCAAACGCTCCACATCAGGTGCCGGATAATTAAAAACCGGATAAATGCTATTGCTGATTAAAAACTTTGTTGTGGCCGGCTG
>CAZBDF010000075.1:4858-13571 GCA_964490385.1 uncultured Lentimicrobiaceae bacterium
GTTTGTTAATAAATACTAAATTTGGCGCTTCCAAAACAAAACTAAATTTAACAAATACATAATGGAAAAAATTACACAATCACTACGCGACTCCAAAGGCGCCAGATGGGGAGCTTTGGCAGTTGTTTCTTTTACTATGATGACAGGTTATTACATCAACTATGTAATATCGCCACTAAAGCCATTACTGGAACAATACATGGGATGGACCAGTTCGGACTTTGGGATTTGGAACGGTGCATATGGCTGGTTTAATGTCTTCTTCCTGATGCTCATCCTGGGTGGATTGATATTAGATAAAATGGGTGTGAGGTTTACCGGCATTGGGGCAAGCCTTACTATGATAGTTGGTACTGTACTTCAATACATTGCTATTGAGCAGGTTTTCCCAATGGATGGACAGATTTTTGGCATGCCTACTCAAATTGCAATTGGTGCTTTGGGTTTTGGGATTTTTGGTGTTGGTGTTGAAGTTGCCGGAATAACTGTTTCAAAGGTCATCGTAAAATGGTTTAAAGGCAAGGAACTTGCCCTTGCAATGGGCCTTGAAATGGCAACCGCAAGGATGGGTACAGCCCTGGCATTGGCACTTCCATACCCAATGGCTAAATTTTTCCACTACATTGCACCGCAAGAAATCGTCGACAAAGTTACCGACCCGAAATATCTGATGGATGTAGGAGGTGAAATCCATATGTTTCACATTTCGGCGCCAATGATGTTGGGTTTGGGATTACTCGTAGCCGGCTTTGTTGCTTTCATTTGGTACACCTTCATGGACAAGAAACTAGAGGTATCAGAAGGCATAGGAGACGAAATTTCCGAGGAAGATGCCTTTAAAGTGAGCGATATTTTATTCATTATAAAGAATAAGGGTTTTTGGTTAATTGCACTTTTATGTGTACTGTTTTATTCAGGTGTTTTCCCGTTTTTATATTTTGCAACCGACTTGATGATCAACAAATACGGTGTCAATCCTGATTTTGCGGGAACTATTCCAGGATTGCTTCCCTTTGGAACTATTATCCTTACACCATTTTTTGGTAACATTTACGATAGAAAAGGAAAAGGTGCCACCATCATGTTGATTGGTTCGGTGATGTTGTTAATAGCTCACCTGATTTTTTCCATACCTATGTTAGATAATTATATTGTCGCAATCGGCCTTATCCTTTTCCTTGGGGTAACCTTCTCACTTGTTCCTTCAGCCATGTGGCCATCGGTACCTAAAATTATTCCTGAAAAGCAACTTGGAACTGCTTATGCTTTGATTTTCTGGGTACAGAACTGGGGATTAATGGGGATGCCACTGTTGATAGGCATTGTACTTGATAAATATTGCCAGGTGTTGGATGGTGATGGAAAATTCCTCTATTACGATTACACCATACCCATGCTGATTTTTGCATCCACCGGATTTCTTGCAATCATTGTTGCGCTTATGCTTAAAGCCGAAGACAAGAAGAAAGGTTATGGCTTGCAGATGCCAAACATTGAAAAATAATATTCAAAATATTTCATTTACAGAAAGGTGCCTTGTGCACCTTTCTTTTTTAATAAAACATAAGCACTATGGCCACAATACTCAGAGACAAAACTTACGTCAGGTTCGCGGTCCTGATTTTAGTGGGCTTGGTACAAGCCACCAATTACTATTTTTATGATGCCCTTTCGCCATTAAAAAGTGTACTCGAAAGTGAGTTAGGATTCAGGTCCACAGATTACGGTTTATTTGTGGCGGCCTATTCTATTCCAAATTTGTTTTTGGCAATGGCATTTTTTGGGGGCATCATCCTCGATAAGATTGGCATTCGGCGTACAGGTTTCATTTTTGTTTTCCTGATGGCTGTTGGCTCTTTTATTACCGCTTACGGCGCCAGCGATTATTATCGTGAAGGAGGTATGTTCCATGGTTTTATGTCATCTTTCCTCGAAAGCTATACCCCTGAGCTAAAAATGATGTTGTTTGGCAGGTTTGTTTACGGCCTTGGTGCCGAAACCAGCATTGTGGTCATCAGCAAAATAATTGTAAAGTGGTTTAAAGGCAAAGAACTCGCACTGGCTTTTGGGCTAAAAATTGGTCTTGCCCGGGGGGGTAGTGCTTTGGCTTTTATCATCTCACCCAGACTTATCGATTCAGCTTTTGGTTGGAACACGCCCATCTGGTTTGCAGCATCCTTGGTTGGCCTGGGATTGATCCTTTTCATGATTTACATGTTACAGGATGTGCGCCTTGACAAACAATTGGGCATTACCAGCTTGAAACAGAAAAAAGAAGATCAGTTCAAATGGCCCGATTTGGTTGCCCTGTTGACAAACCGTTCCTTTCTTTATGTAACGGCATTGTGTGTTACATTTTATTCGGCAGTCTTCCCGTTTTTATCTTTTTCATCAGATTTCTTTCTGAATAAGTTTGGTTTTTCGCTGGAACAATCTGGCGACATCTCCTCATTCCTGCCCATTGGCACAACTATTTTTACGCCATTGTTCGGCTTGTTTGTAGATAAACGCGGGAAGAGTGCAACACTGATGATTTTCGGATCCCTGCTTTTATTGATCGTGCACCTCACATTTGCACTAACTTATGCTACACCCTACTTGATGATGATAATTCTGGGGATAGCCTTCTCGCTTATTCCTGCGGCTATGTGGCCTGCAGTAGCCAAAATTGTGGATGAGAAGAAAATTGGTACTGCCTATGGATTGATGTTCACGATTCAAAATATTGGATTGGCAATATTTCCAATTCTTGCCGGTGTACTCCTTGACAAAACCAATCCCCCCGGGAGCGAAACCCTTGATTACACTGCAACAATTTTGATGTTTGCGATTCTTGGATTGGTGGGGTTGATGTTTGCAATATTGCTTAAGCGACAGGATAAAATCTCGGGCTATGGGCTGGAATTGCCTTCCAACAAAAAGGCTTAACGACAGTTTAATGCTTTGAACATGAGTACCCCGATTTTCTAAAATTTTCTTGGGGATTGCATTTTTTTCATCAGCGATTATCCGCGTAATCAGTGTCATCCGTGTTCCATACAAATCATACCTTGAAGGTTTATTGTCCCTGAATTTAGGCTCAAAGTGCGATTGTCCTAATTATTTTTCATACTTTTAATGCGAAATATTGTTTTTAGATAAATATTTTAGTTCGTTAAATTTTGAAGATATGAAGAAAGTAACTTTGCACCGGCTACTGTTTGTTTTTAGCCTGATAATTTCCATCCAGGCCAGTGGGCAAAGTGGTTTTAGTATTAAAGCCGGGCAGCCTTTTGATGTCGATGCAAAATCGATGAGCAGTTTGTTTGTTGAAGATTCCCTCAATTACTATTTCCTCCGCACCAGCAACAAAGAATACATCGAATTTAATACTGGCAATGATGCTTTTATCGAGGTTTTTGATAAGGAATTGAACTGGCGTCGATCCATCAAACTTCAGCTCGATTCACCCGAGAAATTCAAATACTTTCAGCCGGTAGCTATTTGTAAATATGATAAGGGTTTCCTGATTGTTATTAAATACTTTTCAGTGGCCAATAGGTTTGTTAAGGCATCACTGATAAAGGTGAATGAATCGGGACTGGTTGATAAGAATTTTGTCGAGTTGGGTGAGATTCACGATATAAACCTGTCATTAAAAGATTATACCTTTTTTAACTTTACCAGGTTTTACCAAAATGGCGAAGTCAGGTATTTATCCACCCTATCCACCCCACCCGAGTTAGAAATCAATGAACGGATAAGTTTTCGGGTATTTGATAAAGATCTTCAAATGACAGATGAACGCCTGCTCGATTTCCCTGATGACATCCTGGATTACAAATTTTCTGATTTGATACTTGCCAGTAGTGGCCTGGTATTTTTTAGTGTCGAAATCAAAAATCCCTACATCCCCGAAAAAACCGTACATCAGTTGATTGTTTACGATATATTCCATGACCAGCACAAAACCTGGGAATTCAAATTTGATGAGGGCGAAATAGCAGCATCCGACCTTTACGAGATCGAGGGAGAGCAAATAGGATTTATGGGATATTACACTGACAGTAGTGAATCAAAAAAACCAACCGGGCTATTTTATTACATTTTTGACGAATATGGTGGCAGCTTGAAAAGGCACAAGATATTTAATTTGTCTCAAGAAGAAATTGCGAAGCTTGACCCAAAAATACTGGGCTCGGATTCGAAGCACGAACACCTTACCCCACAGACGATGCATACATCAGCAGAGGGCGATGTTGTTCTGACTTTTGAATTCAATTGGGATAAAATGACCCTACTTCGCGACAAGGAAGGAATCCTATACAAGCAAACACATTACAAGTCCAACGAAATTATCATTGCCCATTTCAATGTCAAAGATCAATATGTGAATATGGGCATAGTTGCGAAGCAACAAAACATGATTCGCTTAAATGAACATTTGGGCTTTTTCAGTATTTTGAATGACAAACAATTGTTTTTAATTTACAACGACCATCCAAAAAACCTAAACATCTATAGCGGCGATAAACTAAAAATCATGAAGTCGCGCTTCGAACCGGTTATTGCCACCTATAACATTGACGAAGCAAGCTTTACCAAAGTACCATTCTGCATCAAAAAAAACCCTTGTACCTTCGATCCTTCGGAAATAATCAGGCCATCACCAAAATCATTGTTGTTTATGGATAAGGGTGAGGAAACCAGGTTGGTGGAAGTGGTTTTTGACTGAGCGGATATTTATCATCGAATTGAGAGAAGTTTCATATACAATGTACAAACAACAAAAATAGGCCTCTCAGTCTCCGCCTGCTGGCGGATCCTTCGAGGTGACATGATGTTTTTTTTATGGAGGGGCAGAAAGAGTGGGCGCAGAGCGCCCACTCTTTCTGCCCCTATCCAACACCCATAGCTTTGTCATTCCGATGGAGTGCAGCGACTGAGGAATCTATTATACCTTTCATCCAGCCTAATTCAACTACTCAAATACAGAACCAGTAATTTTATCGAATAACATTCAATCGCTAAGGGTTTAAAGCCCTGAACTGGATAAATTCTGGGTGGATTTTTTTTTGACGTTTCAAAGTCCTATCCCGCACGTGCGGGATTTGAAAGTCTGGGAAAGGAACTTTCCATCGTCTGAGGCACGAGGACATGGAAACGTTAAGAAGGATAGAGTAACCAGGGCCGCTATCCCCTCGTACCTCGGGGCTTGCCAGCCTCGCCGGCTAGGCTGGAATCCCTTACCCCACCGATAAAATCAGCTTATAAGAATCTGTGTAAATCAGCAAAATCCGTGTCATCGGTGTTCTATGTTAAAATTTCTTTTAACTAACATCTAAAATATTTCTATATTTACAAATTAAAAAATTAGGGCTTCAGTCCCTCAACAAAAATAAAGAGCCATGAAAAAATTTACACTTTGGTTTTTAGCAATTTTCTTCATCTCCTTTTCTATCACTGCCCAAACAAACCTTCAACCAACCAAAACAGATTTTCTAAAGCTGGAGCATTCGCAAAAAAACGATGTCGCTCCCATCTCTAATCATGGTCCCATCCAGTATTCCGCTGATGAATTCGACGTGCAATTTGAATATCCTTGTGCGGTTGCCACGGGTGAAGCCGGCGTAGAATGCGATGGCAATTACATTTACACCACCTTATGGAATGGCAACGAGATTTGCAAATACGAAATGAACGGAACTTTTGTTGGCACCTTTGAATGTGCTTCAGGTTTGCGTGACCTTGCCTGGGACGGTACCTATTTCTATGGTTCGGCTGCCAATACCACTATTTTCGAAATGGACTTCGATGCACAGGTGATAGTGAGTACGTTCTCTGCCCCGGTTGCCACCCGTGCCATTGCTTATGATAATACTAATGATGCATTCTGGGCAAACAACTGGTCCGAACCACCCACATTGTTCGACCGCGGCGGGGCAACCCTGAATTCATTCAATATTATCGGTGACGAACAGTTTTATGGTTTTGCATGGATGTCGGTTAATGATTGGGATATGTTATGGGGCTATGGCCAAAGGGAAGGCACAAGCCAGAATATACTTTTCCAGTATGAGCTTCCAACAGGCAGCCTGTTCATGGAGTTTGATATGCTATCCATCCTTACTTTGCCAACTCTCGGCGAAGACATTGCCGGAGGGCTTTTTTCGGATCCTAATATTACTTCCGGGGTATGGACTTTGGGCGGTGTGGTACAGAATATCTGTATTTGGGGAATCGAGACCTATTTTTATGGAAGCACCTGGAACGATGATGTGGGTATTCGAAGTATTTTGGAACCAACATCAGGAGTAAACCTATCATCGGATGAACCCATTACCATAGTAATTAAGAATTATGGCTACAACTCGCAAACCAACATTCCTTTTGATGTGACTTGGGGTGATGGTTATTATGAAGCTATTTTCCCGGGGACATTGTTAGGCGGTGAATCTGTAGAAATTACCCTACCTGAGACTGTAGATATGACCGAATATAAAGAATACATTTTCGAGGCCTGCACCTACCTCGATGGTGATGAAAACACTGAGAATAATTGTAAAACTAAAATTGTTGAATGTGTAGAGCCTCACCTTATAATTGTTGGTCTTTATACTTCCGGATGCGAGTTTGGCGATGGTTTGGTTTATTGGAATTTAGCCAACACGTGCATCCCCGAAATCCTATGCGATGGTGTACCATTTCCCTGGTACCATGACTTTACCGACAGTATAATTTATTTAAATCCTGGAGAAAGTTATGTTTTAACTGTTCAGGCTGGTTACGCCGACACTTACTTTGATGTTTGGATTGATTATAATGATGATTATGCATGTCCTTCGAATGAAACAATACTGGATGATGGATACTGTCCAATTGCAAATACGGATTATTCATTTACTATAACTATCCCCGATACGGTAAATCCCGGGCTTCATTTTCTCAGGTACCGGACCAACTGGCAATCTCCGGTAAATCACTGGGGTGCAACATACGCCTATGGCAATTGTTGCGACTTCATGGCTTCTGTTCAATCACCGGGCATGCCAGGTATTGTTGTGGATCCAACATCGGTTTGGGAAACGATAGAAATGAATTCTATTTCAACCCGGCAACTTACCATTGCAAACCCTGGTGACCAGGAACTCACCTACGATATCACCCTCAATTTCCTCACCACCCCTCCCACCCCACCACAACTCACCCCCGAAGAATACCAACTTGCCCTGACCGAACGCCGGGCAAAAGAACAACCAGCCGGGCTTTCGGAAGTTGCGCCAGGGTTTGTCCCCGGCCTTATCCAATATTCTGATGAACCTTACGATTTGCAGTTTGAATATCCCTGTGCCGACGCCACAGGTGAAGCCGGCGTTGAAACCGATGGGAATTACATTTACACATCTTTGTGGAACGGAACCCAGTTTGTAAAGTATGAAATGGATGGTACATATATTTACACCTTTAGCTGCGGAAGTGCAGCAGCCGTGCGTGACCTCGCCTATGACGGAACTTATTTTTACGGTGGGGCAGCATCAACAACCATTTTTGAAATGGATTTTGATAATCACAATTTAGTTAGCACATTTACTGCCCCGGTGGCCACCCGTGCTATTGCTTACGATGATGGCGAGGATGGTTTTTGGGTCAACAACTGGTCAGATAGCCCAACCCTGTTCGACCGCAGTGGAACCATACTGAATTCTTTCAACATTAACGGCGACGAACAGTTTTATGGTTTTGCATATATGAATAATCATGCGGGAATAGCACTCTGGGGAAGTTCACAAACTGGCAGTGGATGTGTATTGAAAAAATATGATCTTCCTTATGGCACCTGGATTGAAGATGTTGATATGTTTAGCTTGCTCACGATGCCAGTTGCAGGTGTTGATATTGCTGGTGGATTATTCGTGCAATGGGATATACTACAGGGATATATTACATTAGGTGGGCTGATTCAAAATATCTGTATCTGGGGTATTGAAATCGACGGGTATTGGCTACCCGATAATGATGTCCAGGTTTTGTTGATCACTGAACCCAATTCAGGAATATATTTAACAAATGCAGAACCAATCAGTATTGTTGTTAAAAACAATGGTTTCTATCCTCAATCGAACATACCCTATGATGTAAGCTGGGTTGGCGGCTATTATTCAGATACTATAGCGGGTCCCCTTAATGGTTTTCAATCCATCGAAATAAGCCTACCGGTAACTGTAGATCTATCAGCTTTTGGTGACTATACTTTTACTGCCTGCACCTATCTCGATGGTGATGAAAACCCGGACAATGATTGCAAAACAAAAGTAGTTTCCAGCCTTGCACCCTTCCTTTGCATTGATGGACTTTATTCGTCAGGGTGCAACTTTGGTGATGGCCTCGTTTACTGGGATTTTGCCAATATCAATATTCCTGAAATTGAATGTGGCAATGGCGATCCTTATGACTGGTACCATGATTTCACTGAAGAGGAACATTTGCTGGCAGCAGGTTCGGTAAATCTGCTCACTGTCAGGGCCGGTTACAATGATACTTTTTTTGATGTTTGGATTGACTTTAACGACGACCTGTATTGCGACAGTACGGAATTGATTTTGAATGATGCGTTCTGCGCCCTGGCAAATACCGATTATCAGTTCCAGGTTACCATTCCCGATTCAGCCACAATGGGCGAGTATTTGATGCGCTTCAGGACCAATTGGCAAGCACCGGTGGAAGAATCCTGCGA
>CAZBDF010000076.1:0-13525 GCA_964490385.1 uncultured Lentimicrobiaceae bacterium
AGTATATTTGGATAAAGGCATTTTGAAAGTGGATCCTTTCCAGGAATTAGATCAAGAAGGTGTTGGCCAACTGATTAAAATTGCTTGTGAGAAAGGTCGTAAAACCCGCCCCAACATCAAGATTGGTATTTGTGGCGAGCATGGTGGCGACCCGTCATCAATTGAATTCTGTCATTCACTTGGATTTGACTATGTAAGTTGTTCACCATTCCGCGTGCCTATCGCGCGTTTGGCTGCTGCCCAGGCTGTGGTTAAAGAAGAAGCGGCAAAGAAAGCTTGCAAGGCTGCCAAAGCTTCCAAAAAATCAGCTAAGAAAGACAAGAAGAAAAAGAAGAAGTAATTGTTAAATTGTTATATTGTTATATTGTTGAATTGTTGAATTGTTGAATTGTTTGAGTTCAGTAGGATAACAATTTAATAGCATTTGAAAAAAGGGCAACCCGGTTTGGGTTGCCTTTTTTTTTGATGTTGGAAGTAGGGAGTCGGAAGTCCGAAGCCTGAAGTCCGAAGTTGAGCGAAGTGCCTGTCCCGTTCATACGGGGAAATCCCGCTTTTGCGGGGTCGGGAGTCCGAAGCTTGGTTTAGTCGAGATCACATATCAAAAATCTAACATCCAGACGGACTTGTGATATCAGATGTCCGACGACTGGAAGGAGTCCGTATGGATGTTAGATGTAAGATGTTTGATTTGCGTGAACCTACATCTTATATCACAGATCAAACATCGGACTTCGTCCGCCGCCAAAGGCTATGGCCGACGGAGGCTTATATCTTCTTCTCAGCGATTCAATATTTAACCCTACGGTGGCGGGATTTTGCAACATTCAAAATTCAACATTCAAAATTCAAAATGCCGGCCTTTGGCCGTGCATGTTCCGAATCCTCGGATTCGTGAATCCGGGACACGAAGCTATGCTTCGGCATTTCCTACCCCACCACAAACTTCACTTTCCCCACGGCCCCGCCATTGCTGTAGATTACCGCGATGTAAACGCCCCTGGGCCATGCCGAAACATTTACATCAGTGTCTTGTTGGCCTTTGTATATTTTTTGGCTGTGGATGCTGTGGCCGGTGTTGTTGTAAATTTGCAACTCCATGTTGTAGTGGTGGTCGGTGTTTTCAAACTCCAGCGTTACCTTGCCATCTTTTACAGGGTTTGGAAATGCCTTCACGGGTATCCAGCGCAGGCTTTCGTAGTAAACATCAGGGGTGGGCAGTTCGCCAATATCGGTTACCAGGAGGCAATCCGTTAAATCCATGATGCCTGATTGTATTGGCCGGGGGCACAGGCTGTCGTAAACATGTTGGGTGGTATCGAAGGGCACCATTTCCAGGTTTTCGTCTATTTTGTAAAGGTAGATATCCCAGTCGTTGCCCTGTTTGACACTGGCTGCAATTACAAAGTCATTTCGGCTTGTTTTAGTAAAAGCGCTGTTGTATTCATAAATATCCCGAATCATGCTATTTTGAAGTATTCCTCTCAAATCGTAAACCAATTCACCAAAATGCTGTTCGCCTTCTATACCAAGATAAACAGGTGAAATATAAAGGTTCTCGTTTATTTGTTCAACTTCGCGCACGGCATTATAAACAATATTAGAATCAATGGCCTCATTTGGTATCTGAAAATAGGCTAACTCCTCACCTTTATCATTAAAAAACATTAACAAGGTGTTCATATTAGAACCTTCCAGAAACCTAGGGCCAAAACCCACAATTACCGAATCATTGACAGGTAATAATGCCCTGGCTTCACCAAACACTGAATCAAGCGCATAATAAGGAAGTATCCATTTTTCATTAAAATCACTATCAATACCAATAAATAGAGGGCGAAGAAATACATGGTTAGGGTTATTGGGATAGGGCCAGTAACAATCACCGGCGATATAGTATTCGTTGTTAAACTCCATCAGGTCATACCCCATTGGAATCCAAATAAGTGGATGATCATGTTTGGATGCATAAGGCTTTTTCCATAATTCCTTTCCGTTTTCATTCAGGCCAATCAGGTAGATAATTGTGGTCTCAAATTCATCAGAAAAATAACTGGTTAGTACAATTATTTCATCCCTACTGTTAATAATGATATCCCAAGCCCCTCCATCATGCTCCCCAACCTCTACCGGGAAGTGCTTGCACCAGACTTTTTCACCACAAGGATCGAACTTTATAACAAATGGCCAGGCCCCGGTTTCAGTCCATACCGGCCCGCAGCAATATTTGTTTCCTGCCGAATCTTCCACCACGGCCCAACTATCCATTTGGCAATAATTATGTGAGAGTATTTTATCGTATAAAACATTGCCATTTATGGCGGTTTTTATATTCCAGCCCTGGCCATTTGTGCCACCTGTCCAGGCGCCAAGGTAATATCCCCTATCATAAGTTTCTATGATATCAGATGCATATTCGTTATGGCCAGGAGAACCGATATACACTTCCCAATCCTGGTTTTGGGCGAACAGCGAAACTGTAATCAATACGCTAAATACTATTATTATAAACTGTTTCATTTTAGTGAAAATTTGTAAAAGCCCCCGGCAGGGTACGCCAGGGGCTTTTGGTTATTAGTCAATCAAAGTAAATTTAGTGCTTTCCATCACTTTACCCTTAAGCGTCAGGCTAAGGATATAGGTACCGGGTTTCCATCCACGGGTGACAACTGTTAGCTTGTCAACCGCCCGGGCAAAGGGGATTGAAGTAACTTGTTCCCCTTTCAGGTTTTTGATCTCTATGGTTCCCTTTGCCTCCTCCATATCGAGAGTGTAGCCCACTATCAGGTAATCCTTCGCCGGATTGGGGTACAGCTCCAAAATGGAAGGCGGCCTGGTGGCAAGCAATTGTTGGTAGGCTTCTTCTGCCGTGCTTGATTTCAAGAGGTCGGGCATGAGTATGGGCTCGAGGTAATCCATTTCATCCAAAAGTACCAGTACCCCACGTGCCCAGGCCGATGCCGGGGCCGTGGCCTGTTCGAGTGCCACCAGCTGCTGGATTTGTGCCGAGGTGGCCGAAAACCAACCGCTGTCGGACTGCATGACATCTGCTGCAAGGCCGAAATAATCTTCCATATCCCCGTGGGTAATGAGCTGCTGCCCTGTCAGGTTGAATTGTGCAGGGATATCCGCCAGGATGCTTTGGGCCTGCTGGAAATTGCCCAGCCCGAGTTGCAACATGGCGAGGCGATATTTCGATTGCAGGTCGCCATCCTGTTGAAGCAGCAACACAATGCTGTCCGTCCCGCTGGCCACATTATCTGGATTGCTGTAGTAATGCACCAATGCTTTCATGGCCCTGGCCTTATTGAGCTTGTATTTTGCCAGTTTCGATTCCAGTTCCTCCTTGAGGCTCGTTAGGCTGCGCCCTGCCAGTATTTGTGCCTTCATATATGCGGGGAGGGGGTCGTAGCGTTCATCGAGCTTATCCAACAAAACATCCGATTTGGCCGTGTGAGGGTTGGCCACCATTATGTCGCGCAGCATGGCACCGGGAATCACCTCTTCTTTTTCGATGGCCGAGCCTACTACGGTATCCGACAGGTATGGCGATCCGGCCATCAGTTCGTTATATACATCCACAGTTTCGGGCGGAATGCTGGTTTCCACTTCTGTGTAAAGAGCTTCGGTATCACCACCGTCTATCAACAGGGTCAGCGTCTGTTCAGCGTTGCTAATATCCAGGTTGGCCCCGGCAAGGCTGCTACGCATTTCGCTTTCACTACTGCCGCCGCCACCGCTTTCGTTAGGTGGGCAACCGGCGTTAAAAGTCCAACCACCAGTAACATACTTAGGCTGTAAAGTAACAGTACTGGTTGTATAATCAACAGGTTTGACCCTATCGAATCCATATGCATAATTTGATGGATAATAATAAGTAATATGCGCCCCCTGGTTGTTGATGTCATCAAAATCGCCATCGGCTGTTGGGCTGGGGATGTAAAACAGGTTACCGGCCATATCTTCTGGATTCGGGTCAAGCGGATCGTATGAGCCCTGGTTGGGTGCGATGCCCCAGAATTTGTTTCCAGGCCTAGGCACCAGTATATCAGCATCGCAATCGTCAAAATCACAGCAAAGGATTTGCAGGCCGCTTGGTTTGCCAAGAATACTACGGTTGCGTTCCTGTGCCGAGATGCCCATTTCGAGCTTGGTGAACCAATTGCGATATACTTCATTGGCATCGCTTCCGGAGTTGTGCACGATAAGGCCCACGCCAATACACGAAGTGGAATTGCCCTCAAAATCGTTTTCCTCGATGGTATAAGCGGTGCAATTATCAAGGTACATACCGTAGCCGCCATCGGTCGCAAATGGAGTGTTCACAATAAACTCACAGTCCGTTACTAAGGCATTAGTCATGGCGCTAAGATAAACGCCTTTGAAATTGTCGGTGAAATTGGTGTGCTCAATTTCGGCAAAGCGGGTGCTGGTGCTCGCAGTGGCATATATACCGTAGTCGAGGTTTTGGAAAAGGCCGATGATTCCGTTTGGAGCAGTATGGTAGCCATTAAAACGGAAAAAGGAGTTGGTGCTTTCGATACCAATACCGATGTGGTCCAGATTGGAATTGTTGGTGAAAGTACACCCTTGGAACCACACATAGCCTACATCATTCATTTTCACAAAGGTAAATGTACCTTCGCCATTAAAAGTTTTGGTATAATCGAAGGTACAGTCGAAAATTCTCCTTTCAGCTGGCGAATCGGTGGGATCGATCCAAATTGCAATATCGTTGTTGAGAAACTCACTGTCGAAGGCATTTATCCGCCCGCCCCCTTTGTCGGTATAGTCTTCGGAACCTAGACGCACGGCCACTTCGGCGTTTTCGATTGTACTGCTGTTCGTCATTACAATAATTCCATAATGTAGTGGATCGTTAGGGTCGCCCCAAACTTCTACGCCCTGCCAGGTGTCGCCGCAGGCATTGGTAATGGTACCTCCCTCGATGGTAAGTGTGCCGCCCGGTTCGACAATTATCTTATGCCCTGCCGGAACTGATATGGTGCTTTTAACTTTCAGGCTTGCACCATCATTTACTTTAAGGCTGCCTTTAAGTGCAAGGTCGTTGTACAAGGTAAGGTCATCATTTATTATATAATAAATACTTTTTGCACTGTCTAATTCAATTTGTGTGAAACCTGAATTAATTAAAAACAGCACGAATATTATTATCGTAAATTTTCTCATGTCAGTTATTTTTATCGTTTAATGAGTAATTGTTTAAAAAACACCTGCCGGCTATTGCCAACCCACAGCAGCATCGGTGATGCACCGGATGACAAGTGGGCAGGGATTTGTATGGTAACTTCCTGTGTTAAGTTTTCGAAATGTTGATGGTAAAGCTCCCTACCGGCGATATCACATAGTTTTACATCCAGGGCTTGGGTGATAGGTACATTTGGTAGCAGTGTAATTACATTGTGTGTAAGCGGATTTGGGAAAACCCTAAATGCGGGCAAAGCTTCCCTTTCTTCAATATCTACCCACTGGCAGCCACATTCTTCATCGGTACCAAGACAGTAATCAAGAAGGGTAAACCACCATCCTTTTTCATTTGCTTTAGAACCCAGACCCCATTCAAATACCCCGTAGTTGGTGCCAATGCCTTCAATTCCAAGCTCACCATCATCAACTATTTTCCGTTCTTCACCATAAATGAATTCATATCCTATACTTTGAATTATAGCAATTGAAGAATGTATTATGCATGTATTCATTGTATCACCTACACTTAAGCTATAATCATAGAGCATGGTTTCTTCACCTTGTGGGCAAAACCATGGATAGGGTATTGCTTGACTTACAAAATAAACTTTTCGGTTTAAAGTGTCATCTCTAAGCAGTGCAGCCAATACTTCATATTCAATTAGGTGCGGGTTATCATCTGTTAGTTCACGACAATAAACCTTTTTGTAACTTGTTTTATCCACAACAGTATCACCCCTTACCACATATTGATAATGATCCGTTGGTTCCCAGGGCGGAAAATTGGTATCTGTAAATCCCACCCACCAATGTGCACCCTCCAGAGCCAGCGGCTTGTAGGTGTATTTTTGGGCATTGGTAATAGCACTTGTAAAGAGGATAATACACAAAGTGAACAAGAGTGCTGTTATATCAGGTATTTGCTTTTTCATGTTATTTTGGTTTTTGTTAAAGATTGTATTTATGAATGGCTTGTTGCAGCCGGCCACAAAACCCGTGAGCCTTGCTGCATGGATTTTTGCCTATGGCGGGAATAACTTTCGCGAAAATGCCGGGCTAAACCCGGGATAGTTGTTTCTTCTCTTCTCTTATCTTCTCTTCTCTTCTCTATCATCCTTATCCCTCCACCCGAAGGAAGCAAGAGCTTAATAGTGATTTTGGTAAAAGGAAAAAGAAAAAATGAAGTGAGGCGAAAGAAACCTTCGCGAAAGGAAAAATGATATGCAGGGGAAGCCATCATTGTTTTTTTGATTTTAAGTGGGTAAATGTAATACATGAAAAGAGAAAAAGCAAGAAAAATATTTTGCAGGATTTGGCGGTGAAATGTTAAAAAGCGCCTTTCACTGAACGAATAAATCATCCCAGACCTTCAAGGTTTCTATCCCAAACGAAATCCTAAATGCCTGTATTTAAACTATATTGCTTAAACAAAAACCTTGAAGGTCTTAGGCCGGTTTCGCATAACATTCATTTTGGGTAGATGTGTGTAATTTGGAATAGGTTTAGGTTAGGAAGGGTATAAGGTATAATGGCCGGTTGGGGAAGGGTATCAGAATTATTGAAAATTCCCCGGATCACATATCAAAAATCACACCTGCCTCGATGGCAAGGCGGGCATCGGACATCTGAAATCAGATGTCCGATGTTAGATGTAAGATGTTTGATGTGCGTGAACCTACATCTTATATCACAGATCAAACCTGCCTCGACGGCCCGCTTCGCCGTAGCTCCAGCGAGGCGGGCAAGGCGGGCATCTTAGTTCTTATATCTCTTCCTCTTGACGCTGGAATGTCCGCCTTCGGCAAGATAAACCCTTCGGACGATGCAATGTCACCAACACACATCAAAAATCTTAAATAGTTAATCCCCAATCATAATTTTCCCCTATTCCCTTATAAACCTTATCCACCCTATATACCCTATTCCCCCTATGCCAAATACCTTCCTTCCCTTCCCAAAGGTTTAATAATTTTTGACATTAATTAATCGAAAAATTCAGATATTTGCATTCTTTTATATTAGCACATTTTGAAAATCATTTTTTTCTTGTAATTTAGCAATCAAATCTAATTACTATCCATATAAAACAAATACTTATGAGCAATAATTTGAAAGACAAATTAGCAAAGGCTTTGGCTTCACATGCCAATGTTTTGAGCAACATTCCCCGCAAGGAAATTATTAAATTGTCTGTGGACAACGGTGAGGCCATTGTGGCCGAATCAGGTGCCCTTGCCTGTTGGACACCAATTGAATCAACAGGGCGTTCACCAAAGGACACTGTTTTGGTTAAACGTGCTTCCAGTGAAATGAATGTTGACTGGTCATCGCCAAATAACGTTCCAATTGATGAAGAGACCTTTGATATGATTTTTGAAGAGGCACTAGAATATCTGAAGGATAAAGAACAGGTTCATGTTACTGATCGCGTAATCGGCGCCGATAGCAAATATGCCCTGCCCGTAAAAGTGGTAACAGATAAGGCATTACATTCTTTGTTTACCGATAATATGTTCAGATCGGTCCCGGATGATATCGAGAAAAGTACTTTTCATAACAATGGCTACCAACTGCTGGCACTGCCATACGACAAGCTTGATGCATCTAAATATAAGGGGCGTCTGAGAATGATGCCAAATGGTAATGCTTCTAATATGGCTGTTGCAATGGACATGGATCGCCGGATTGGAGTAATCGTTGGTTCAGCTTATTGTGGAAGTATTAAGAAGATGCTTTTTACGGTAATGAATTATTTGTTGCCCTTCGAGGGAATCCTTCCATTGCATTGTTCAGCCAACGAAGGTACTGATGGTTTTTCAGCTTTGTTGCTTGGCCTGTCAGGTACCGGTAAAACTACTTTATCGGCTGATGCTTCCCGTGCTTTGCTCGGAGATGACGAACATGGTTGGAGTGATGATGGAATTGCCAACTTCGAGAATGGTTGCTATGCTAAGATGATTGATATCGACCCATCAAAAGAGCCGGATATTTACGATGCGGTAATGCACAAAGATGATTATCTTAACCATGGATCAATTGTAGAAAATGCTATGATCTATCCCGATGGTCATTTCGATTATTACGATGATCGCTTTACACCGAATTCACGTGCTTCCTATCTGCTTAGTTATCTGAAGAATATAAAAGAATCTTCAGTATCTGGTCATCCAACTACGATATTGTTCCTCACTGCTGATGCTTATGGTGTAATTCCACCGGTTTCGAGGCTTAATGCAGATGAGGCTATGCTATGGTTCCTTATGGGATATACCAGTAAACTTGCCGGTACCGAAACCGGAGTTACTGAGCCACAGGCTACTTTCTCAAGGTTCTTTGGGCAACCTTTTATGCCATCCAATCCGGATGTTTATGCCAAATTACTGGGCGAAAAAATGGAAAAACACAACACCAAAGTTTACCTGATCAACACAGGTTGGAGCGGTGGAGCTTATGGAGTTGGTAAACGGATGGATATCAACCTGACCCGGAAAATGGTTAATGGTGCATTAAGTGGAGCATTAAATGATGTTGAATATGCTTACGATCCACTCTTCCACCTTAATATTCCGAAAACTTGCCCGGGAGTTCCTTCAGAAATCCTTTTCCCAAAAAACACCTGGGAAGATAAAGTTGCCTATGATAAGCAGGCCCAAATGCTGGCTGATAAATTCAGTGCGGCATTCGATAAATCATATGGCGATAAAAATATCAAAGAAAGTGTTGTTAAAACTTGCCCTGGAAAATAGCGCAAAGCACTAATAATATTTGAATCAGAAATTAGCTCCCGGCAGAAATGTTGGGGGCTTTTATTTTAAAACTTTTTCAAATTTTCAAAGGGCGTCAGGTCGCATATTTCAATCCCCGCCTTATGTCATATACATCCATTAGGAAAAGATGGAGCTATTGATCCGCAAACATTACTTATTCATGAATTAATCAGGCTAAAGAATTTTGCTGGACATTTTTGCTTAATAAAAGGATTTGTTTTGATAAAAATGGCGTAATATTGTTGTCCAATTCATTTGCCATGCCACTTACAAATAATGATGTAATAAAGAAAATACGTGTTGCCCTGCAATTGCGTGATGATGATATCATCGAAATTCTAAAGCTTGTGGATTACAAAATTTCTAAAAGCGAACTGAGCGCTTTCTTTCGGGCAGATGACCACCCGAATTATATGCGGCTTCAGGATCAGATTTTGAGAAAATTCCTAAATGGCCTGGTCATTTACAAAAGAGGGCCGATGCCTAAAAAAACTGGCCCGGTGATTAGAAAGCATAATTAAGCTTTAAACTTCCCCTCACTCTTTTCCACTAAGGTATTCGTTGATGTCCGGTGCCCGATGTTTGTTATGCCAAAATATGATTGAACCCAGAACGCAAAACGCAAAACGCGAAACTCTTGTCTCTTCTCCTAAACCAAACTCACCCTAACCTTTTTCGTTTTCAACTTGCTGTTGTTCACCAATCGAATCACTTCCTTCACTTTTGATCCTAAAACTGCAACATAGGAACTATCTTGTTTCAGTTCGATGGTGCCCAGTTCGTCTTTGTTGAGTTTGCCTTGTTTAAAAAATAATCCGGCAATATCCCCTTTCGAGATTTTGTCTCTTCTTCCGCCGGTTATATGTAAAGTTTTCCATTTGGATGGGGTAGGAGTGGGTGCCTCCTCGATCTTTTCAAATTCTTCGCGCTGGCCTGCCGGGTAAACAAATTCGGGCAAATATTCATCATTCCATTTCAGGACATAAGCAATCCCATCACTGTTCATCCTGGCTGTTCTTCCGTTTCGGTGGGTAAAGGCATGGCTTTTTGTTGGCAGGTGATAATGAATGATAAATTTAATTTCAGGCACATCAATGCCCCGGGCTGCCAAGTCTGTAGCAATAATCAATTGATGTGTGCCATTGCGAAACTTGATGAGTTCCCGTTCACGGTCAACCTGTTCCATTCCGCCATAAAAGCACCCATGGCTAATTTTTTGTTTGGTCAGAAAATCACTTACCCGTTGTATTGATTCCTTGAAATTACAAAAGACAATCCCCGGTTGATTTCCAAGATGATTAAGTGTCATTGCCAATGTTTCCAGTTTATCTTTTAAAGGAGACAGGATGGTCCTGACTTTTAGTTGTGAAAGCCCTTCTTGCAGGTAATCGATAATTAGGGGATCAATTATCCCAACAAATTCAGGAATTTCCAGGGCTTGGGTAGCTGAAGTTAAAATCCGCTTTTGAACCTTTGGCAAAGTAGCAACAATTTCGGTCATTTCCTTTTCAAAACCTACCTCCAGCGATTTGTCAAATTCATCAAGAATAAGGGTGTGAATGTTTTCGATTGGAAAGTTCCTGCGTCTCAAATGATCGGCTATTCTTCCGGGGGTACCGATCAGGATTGCAGGCCTGTGCTTTAAATCAATTTTATCCTGTGAGCCTGCCCTTCCACCATAAACGGCATTGGTTTTAAAGCCTGATCCCATTTGTCTGGCAACCTGCTCAATTTGTAGTGCCAATTCCCTGGATGGTACAAGTATCAGAACCTGGATTTCACTGCAATCCGTGTCCAAAGTTTGTACTAGTGGGAGAAGGAAGCCCAGGGTTTTTCCGGTCCCGGTTGGTGAGAGTAAAACAATATCCGAAGCAGACTGAATGGCTAATTGAGCCTCTTCCTGCATGGGATTGAGTTTCTCAATTCCAAATTTCTCCAGGATTTTCTTTTGATTTTTCGCTGTAGTTGACATTTTGCAAAGGTAGGTAGTATTATTAAGCAACCTCCCCGGAAGGGCCTTTGTTAAATAAGAAAAACCAAACCGCTTCTACCGCACAACTGCAAATCTTTTAGCCTACCAAATAAGTTACCCCGGAATTAATACATCAACAAAGATTAATGATTACATCATTATTGCATCAGGTTGATTAAAGGACATTGAAAATCAATACTGCCCCATCCCAATCCCTTCCCCGGGGAACAGAGAAGGGTGCGGTAATTCGTAAGATTTGTGGTTTAAATGCAGGAGCAAAGTCCTTTCCTTTTGAAAATACAAACGAACGTTACGCGAGTACGCTCCCCTCTCCGATTTCGGAGAGGGGCCGGGGGTGAGGCAGAAATTGATACTGTCAGCTTGTTTGTTTGTTTGTTTGTTTGTTTGTTTGTTTGTTTCCAGAATTCTTTGCTGGCGTGGCCAATGCGAGCGAAGCGTGGCAATCTGCTGGGAAAGTTGGTGCAGGCCATGCAAGTGCGTCTAATTCAGCAGGGCCGCCATCCCTACCTTCGTCAGGGCTTGACTGCTTCGCCGGCCCACTTCTCCGTAGCAATAGAGAGGCGAGCAAGGTGGGCATCCCTTTGACTCTACTTTTTCGATTTAAAAAGCTTGTTGATCAAATCCGTCCTGCCTTTGGATTTTAAGTCCCTGATAATTGAAGGCTTGAACTCATTTTTGTACCAGAAGAAAAACTTACGCTGGTTTTCTTTGTCATTTTTGCTTCGGGCAGTGTAAATTTTCTCGAGGGTGTAGGGGTGATAACCGGAATAATAAACTACAGTTGCCAGTGTCATTGGAGTGGGCGTGAAATCCTGCACCTGCTCCAGTTTAAAATCCATATCCTTGGTTTGGATGGCGAGATTTGCCATGTCTTCGGATTTGCTTCCCGGATGGCTCGAAATAAAGTAGGGGATCAGTTGCTGGTTGAGATTTTCTTCTTTATTGATTTTTTTAAATTCCTTATTAAGATCCTCAAAAAGCTTGAAAGATGGCTTGCGCATAAACTTCAACACATCATCCGATGAATGCTCTGGGGCAACTTTTAAACGACCGGAAACATGGTGCTTAATGACTTCACGCAAGTAGAGCTTGTTGTTCTCGTCAGTTTCTTTACTTCCGGTTTTTTCAAGAATCATATCATAACGGATTCCGCTGCCCACGAAAGCCTTTTTAACTTTTGGGTGATTTCGCACTTTTTTGTACAGGTCGAGCATGGGTTTGTGATCAGTGTCGAGGTTGGGGCAAATTGATGGGAAGATGCAGGAAGGACGCTTGCACTTGCGGCAAATCTCCTCGTGGATGCCTTTCATTTTGTACATGTTTGCCGATGGCCCGCCCAGGTCGGAAATATAGCCTTTGAAATCGGGCATTTGGGTTACTTTTTCCACCTCTTTCAAAACGGACTCTTCCGACCGGCTTGCAATAAATTTCCCCTGGTGTGCCGAGATCGTACAAAAAGTACATCCGCCAAAACATCCGCGATGAATGTTTATCGAATGACGAATCATTTCGTAGGCCGGGATTGCCCCCTTTTTGTTGTAGCGTGGATGGGGCATTCGTGTATAGGGCAAATCATAAACTTTGTCGATTTCCTTTTCCTTAAAAGTTGGCCATGGAGGGTTGACAACAATTTTTTGCTTCCCGACTTTTTGGCTCAATATTTTAGCCTCCATCTTATTTGATTCTTCTTCGATATACCTGAAGTTTTTTGCAAATATTTTCTTGTCGTCCAAACATGCTTCGTGCGATGCCAGTTCAAACTCATGCCAGGCTTTTTTGGTAGCGTAATCTTCACCATCATCAACCAAAAAAGAGGTTTGTGGAATATTTGTAAGGCTATTGACGGGAACACCTTTTTGTACCAGTCTGGCAAAATCGACGATGGATTTTTCGCCCATGCCATAAAAAAGTAAATCTGCACCCGAGTTAATTAAAATAGAGGGCATGAGTTTATCTGACCAATAATCATAGTGCGTTACCCGGCGGAGCGAGGCTTCAATTCCTCCGATTACCAAAGGCACTTCAGGGTACAGTTCTTTGATGATTTTGGAATAAACAATGGTTGCATAGTCGGGCCGGAAACCTGCTTTTCCTCCGGGAGTATAAGCATCGGTGGAGCGCTTACGTTTGCCGGCAGTGTAGTGGTTCACCATCGAATCCATGTTTCCGCCGGTTACCGCGAAAAAGAGGTTTGGCTTCCCCAGCTTTTTAAAATCCCGCAAATCGTCGGTCCAGTTGGGCTGGGCTACAATCGCAACTTTCAGGCCTTCTGCTTCCAGCACACGGCCAATTACAGCCGCCCCAAACGAAGGATGGTCAACATAGGCATCACCTGTAAACAGGATGACATCCAGTTCTTCCCAACCAAGTGCTTTAACTTCCTTTGCTGAAGTAGGCAGCCACTTTGTAATATCAGGTTTATTTTCCAAAATATTGAATTTTATTATAGTAACAACCAAATCTTGATTTTGACTCCAAAAGTATAAAATTTACAAGCGGTATATTTAGCCTGATTAATTCATGAATAAATTATTTCGTTGAATCCATAGCCCCGTCTTTT
>CAZBDF010000077.1:0-13518 GCA_964490385.1 uncultured Lentimicrobiaceae bacterium
GTTAAATCTTGACAGTTCATAATTTTTATCAAAGAGCCTTTTCTATTAGAAAAAATAGATGCAACTACTGATTATCAACATGATAAATTTAAAAATGTGGGTTTTATCAAAACTTTCGGACACTTATGAATTTCTTTTAACTAATCAGTCTAATAAAACGCTTGATCAAATTGTTCATCCCCTACGGGGAACCCCAGATTTCACACACACAATTGGTTTTGCTACAATACTCAATCGCCTACGGCGAATTCCACTTGGGGTGGTGTATAAAAAAAACTTCTGTCTATTTTGTTTTATGTCACTCATGTTTTTTGTTTTCTGCAATTTGAGCTTGAAACTCTTGCTTTAATTCCCCTCCACAATTTTAATTTCCTCCTCTGTCAATTCATACAACTCATAAACCATTTTGTCAATTTCTGCATCTACCCTATTGATTTCCGATTTTAATTCCTGGGCTATTTGCTTTTGCTCGTTGAAGTATTGCATCCATTCGGCTTCTTCCGGGAGACTAAGTTTTACTTTGGCTTTTTTAAGTTCTTTTAGGAAGTCCTTAAACTCCAGTTCATGCCAGTTTTGGAGCTTTCTGGAAGGTTTTCCAAACGCATATTTACTTAGTAACAATTCTGTAAAACCACTAATGCATAAATCACGGTCTTTTGTTGATATTGATATTCTATTAACCTTATTGGCCAAAGCATTCTGTTCGTCAATATTTATAATCTTAATTGGCAATTTTTTAAATTCTGCTAGGCGAATTTTTGGAAATAGATTGTCAAATTCATTATTCGAGTATCTGAAAAAGAATGCCATTAAAGATGAATTTAAGATACCAAGTATACATTTGATATCAAATATGCTTTTCTTGTCCTGCTCTAAAATTGCTATGTATAAACTACGATCAATTTTAAAATCTTCTGTTATCAAAGCACTAACAAAATTTTTCCCAAGGATTTCTCTAAAAATTATTCGGGGACCTTCAAAATATTTAAGTTGTCTTGGAGCAGCCAGCCAATCACCATAACTAATGAAATGCTTATTATCCCATTTATAGAAATATCGTGCGGTATGTTTTCCCTTTAGTTCAGGAACAAATGAATTGTCCTTTCTATAATTTGCATGATAGGCTCTTGTTTTAATAGTTTCAGGCGATTGACCAGTATATTTATCATAAGGATTAAATCCTCGTGTTACATCAAATATTTCACCTACTAAAGCTACATTTTCTTTCATTTTATTAATAATTGGAAGTACTTCTTCATTTACCTCCACATCAAAAATATATCCATCGTTTGAAAGAAATCTTTCTTGTGTAACATTGTGCCTAAAACGTAATTCTTTATTAATAAACTCATAGATTTGTGATTTGATCCCTTTTTTGAGTTCATGTTTAACTCCAGTAAAAATCATTGTATCAACTGAGGCATCTGGAAAAACATTTTCCAAGCTTGGTATCATAGAAGTTACATCAAGATTATTTAATAGAAACTTCCTACATCCCGACATCATCATATTTTTCAACCAAGAATTTGGTACGATATAGCTCAATATACCTTCCTGTCTTGTAAGTGAAATGCCTTTTTCAATAAAAGCCACGTATAAATCCAATTGATATTGGGCAGTCTGAAAATTAGCATTTAAAGCACTTTTTAGTATTTCGGACATCCCTCTAGTAACATACGGCGGATTCCCAATCACCACATCAAACCCACCCTTGTATTCCTTTCGGAAAGCATGGGGGATATCACATATCATTTTCTTAACAAGGGGTTGCAACCCCTTGTTAATATCCGGCAATGCATGCTTTTTCCGGTTGTTGTTTATGTAATTGATTGTGGCATGCAGTTGTTCATCTGAGGTAATTGGTTTCTTGTTGAATTTTTGAGCCCACAAATGAAAGGTTTCATCTTTAGGTATCCCCGAAAACTCTTTGAACTTTTGTGCCGATTTTCCTTTAAGCTTTCCAACAATATTGTCAAGTTCTGCCTTTTCACAAACCAATACTATATGTACATGATCATTGCAAATATTGTAAGCCAAACAATTATACTTGTCCTCAATCACAAACTGACTAATAAATTCCGTCACTTTAATCGCATCTTCTGCCTCAAGAATAATTGAACGGTCAACATGCATTTTTCCATCTGCCCTTCGGTCACGGACTTTAAATTCAATCATTCGCTTCGAAGTCCTTGTGTCATGGGTTACCCAGGTCACATGCCATGCTTCCTTTTGTTTCTTTTTAAATATATCAGGAAACTCCTTTTGCCAGTTAAATGCCTTCTCCCCTCCTACCTCAGGGTCGTCAATCAATGAATTACCGCATTTAATATTGTTGTTCAGGGTTGTAAGTTTCCGGCCTCTCTGCGCAGTACGCAGCCACAGTGAAAGTTTGGCAATTTCAACGCTTTCGTCGTTAATGTCAACCCCGTAAATGTTTTGCTCGAGGATTTGTGTTTCAATATCACTGAGCACCATCGGTGATTTGTGATAATGGGCGGTCAATTCATCCAGATAATGATGTTCCTCAATTAGAAATTCCAATGCCTGGTTCAAAAAAGCACCTGAACCACAAGCCGGGTCACATATCTTTAAATCCAGCAGCCAATCGCGGTATGCCTGTAAATCTGTAATTCCCTTTTGCGACCTTTTGCCGGCTTGTCCAAATCGTTCATCGGTGATAATGAGTTCGGCTTTCTTTTCTTCGCAAAGTTTTCCAATGGTGTTTTCCACGATGTACTTGGTGATGTACTTTGGAGTATAAAAAACCCCGTCTTTTTTACGTTTTGATTTGCTCTTATCTACCTCCTGCCCTTCCAATTGAGCAGTAATGTTTTCAATTTCACCCAGGGAATTTTCAAAAATATGCCCGAGGATGTTTACATCCACTTCACTTTGAAAATCGTACGCGGTTAACTTCATTACATGCGGGTGCAAAACTTCGTCGTCGATGGTAATGCTGTTAAGGATCAGGTCAGGTTGGAATAAGCCGCCGTTATAGGCAAAGATGTCGTCCTGGCTAACCTTCCCCCTACGTCCTTTATTTATATAACCGAAATATTGGTTGAAAATATCGTACAATGGTTTGTAAGCATCTTCTTCCTTTAGTATCTCCCAGCGCTTAACAATCCTGGAGATGGAGTTGGGCGGCAAAAGCCCACTGTCCTCAGCAAAGAAAATAAACAAAAACCGGTCGAGCAATTTCTGTGTTTTCTTAAAAAGCATCAACTTATCATCGTTGGGATGATTCTTTACCATGTTTTGCCATAACGCCGTTTTAAAGCTTGCATAGTCCTTGTAAAGTTGTTTTGTAATATTCTCCTCGGCCAGTAAACTCTCCTCTTTAACTTTTAAAGGAATGCCATTCAATAAATTGTTGGCCTGGAGGCACAACCAAAGTAGCTTGAATTCATCTTCATCAAGTTTGAAAAGGTTATATTCGATATGCTCCACGGCATTGTGGATAAAGAAGCGCAACTTCTCAAAATTGGATGTTATGACATACACACAGCCCGCATGATTGTTCTTGTAATTAAATGCCTGTTCATTAACTTTATCCAGGTCTTTGGTGTCGGTACCTTTCAGTTCGATAACGCCAAGCGCCTTTCCATCCTTCAGAATCGCCCCGTCGGTTTTTTTTGCTCCCTTCTCATTTTTCAGTTCTGTAGTGAGGTTGAAATTTGGTTCAGGATTTAGCGTGTAGCCAAGAATCTTCACAAACAATTCTCTCAGGAATCCTTCCTGAAACTGTTCTTCTTTTGATTCCTTGATATTTTGTTGCCTTACGGGTTCGTGGAAGTAAGCAGCAAATTGCTTGTAAGCGGATTTTACTTTTTCTTCATCCTGCGTTTTTAGGTACTTATTGAGTACCGAGTGTTGGAAAAATGGCATTTAGGCTTGATTGTTAATAGGACATGTTATCAAGCCGGAAAGATACAACTAATCGTTGAAAAACATCCCGATGTTGGAAAAAACCAATCCACCAACCTTAGTACAAACCCATGCCCCATGAATCATCAACCTTACGACACGCAGTTAGTCCGTATGACCGCAGGGCGTCCGTATGGATGGATTACCTTATTTATCGCTTACATCAACTTTTTTCAACACCAAATATTGAAATGGCAGTAAAGAAATAAGGGCCTCGTTTAGAGGTTCTGTATTTTCTTCAAAAGCATTTACCCATTCGTTTTTTTCAATAGATGCGGGAAGTTTAAACTGAATTGTGTCTTTCCTCAAGTTAGAAATAACCAGCATTGTTTCATTATTGTAGGATTTGGTAAAGACACAAACATCATCATTACTAAAGGTTTTAAGCGTTCCCCGCCTGACGGCTTCGCTTTCATTCCTGAATGAAATAATCTGTTTGTATTCAGCGGTCAATTCTGGGTTTATGGTCCAGTCGATATTGGCAGATGTGAAAGGAAATAACAAGCGGTATGGTGTTCCAACTTCCTGTCCTGAATAAATCATCGGAATGCTTTTCATGTAGGTCACAACAACAAATGCAGCCATCGAACCCCGCGTTCCGCCAAATAATTCCTGCGGTGTACCATCTGAGCTATTTACATCATGGTTGCTCGTATATCTCACCATCCCCTGCAGTGCAGATGCATTTTGATAATTGGCCACATTAAAGCTATCAATTGATGTAACTGATTTGCCGTGGCTATAAATTTCTTTTAGGTTGTCAAAAAAATCGAAGCCGAAATTATAATCGAAACCTGCCGTAAATTGGTCACTGCGCCGCCCTTCCGACAGCATAATTAATTTATGGCCCGTGTTATTTCGCAGGGTATCGAGTGCTTGCTGCCAGAAGTCAAATGGCGGGCCATCAGAATAATCGCAGCGGAAACCATCAATGTTGGCCGCCAGGACCCAATATTTCATCGAACTTATCATCGCGGCCCGCATATCGTCATTTGAAAAATTGAGTTGCGCAACATCATTCCATCCGGTACCGGGAGGACTGATAATTTGTCCTTCGGGGTTTTGCAGGTACCAGCTTTTATTTTCTATCCATTCATTGTCCCAGGCAGTATGGTTTGCCACCCAATCAAGAATAACAGCCATTCCGCGTTCATGGGCCTGTTTGACCAAAACCCTTAAATCTTCCAGATTACCAAACTCCTCGTTAATCCTGATGTAATCCCTGATGCAGTAGGGCGAATTTACCCCTTTCACTTTTCCGATCGGATAAATAGGCATTAAGTAAATTACGTTGACACCGAGATCCTGAATATTATCAAGCCGTTCAGTAACACCCTGAAAATTCCCACCTTCACTAAAAGTCCTGATATTTACCTGGTAAATACTTACATCGCGCGGGTCAGGAACTTTCTCAAAAGGAGTATCGTATTGTTCTACTGTCTGTTGTGCTTGTGATAATGGACTATTTAGCCACAGTAATGGCAAGCAGATGGCTATCAACAATTGTTTTGTCATTGCGATTTATTTAAAAAAAAGTAATTGTTTAGGTGGTTGACAGAGTTGTGAAAAATAATATTTATAAAAAGTCATTTATGGTCATTAGTAGTCATTTATTGTCATGAACAAACTAGGAATGATGGCGAAGCCTAATGACAACCTTATGACGCGCGAAGCGCAAATGACACCCGCAGGGTTAACTTGAACTAATTTTTAAGCACTAAATACTCATAAGGCTGCAAGCTAATGGTATTTTCCAGCGTGACTTGGGAATTATCGAAAGCATCAAACCAACTTGTATTTTGAAGGTCACCCGGTATTTGAAAATTAAGTTGCGAATTATTGAGATTGACAATCACCAGAACCTCTTCGCTGCCAGATGTTCTTTTAAAGGCTATCACATCGCTATTGGCGGTGTAGGTTTCAATTGAACCCGTGCGAATGGCTGTGCTGCTCTTTCTGAAATTGTTCAGGTTTTGATAAGTAAGCAACATTTCAGGATTTATGCTCCAGTCAATTTTCGTGTAGCTATCGGCGAAAAATGATAGTTTTTGAGGGCAGCCAACTTCCTGACCACTGTAAACCAACGGAACACCTCCCATGTAGACACTTACCACATATGCGGCAAGTGAGCCTTCTTTGCCATTAAAAATATCAATCGGTGCACCGTCAACAAAATCATTATCATGGTTAGAAATCCACCTCAGTATATGCTTTCCCTCAGGAATATTATTGTAATCTTCATTGTTAACCGCTACCAGTCCTGATGTAGGCTGATTATTGTTGACAACACCTATCAGCTTATTATAGAAATCCCATCCGAAAGTCAGGTCAAAACCATGATTCAATAAATCCTTATCACCTGCCTCAGCAAACATGATAAGTTTTCGGTTTGGGATATTTCGTATGGTGTCGATGGCCTGGCCCCAAAAATCATCGGGAACGCCTTCGGCATAATCACATCTGTAACCATCAACGTTTGCAGCAAGCACCCAATATTTCATGGCTTTGATCATTTCTGTGCGCATGTCCTGGTTCGAATAATTTAATTCAGCTACATCATTCCAGCCATTCGGGCTTATAATATTTCCGGATTCATCCTGCATGTACCAACTTTTATCCTGAATCCATTCATTGTCCCACGATGTATGGTTGGCCACCCAATCGAGGATTACAGCCATGTTTCTTGCATGGGCTTCTTTTACAAGCAAGCGCAAGTCGTCCAAATCGCCAAAAGCAGGATTTACATCCAGATAATCCCTAACCGCGTAAGGAGAACCGATCCCATTCAGTTCACCGATAGGATAAGTCGGCATTAGCCATATTACATTTATTCCCAGTTCTTTTATTTCATCGAGCTTGCTGCGCACACCCTCAAGGTTACCATTGGCACTAAAGGCACCAATGTTTACTTCGTACATGATGATATCGGAAGTTTCGGGCACGCTATCAAAGGGCACACCATACTGAGGTACTGTTTCCTTATCACTTGGATAAATGGTATCCCATTTTACAACATCTTTTTTGCAGGCGCTCAATACGGAGAACACCAGTAAAATCATCAAAAATCCTATTTTTATTCTATTATTATTCATGGTCAATGTATTCATAAATTCAAATTCAAAATTCTAACTCTCAACTCCTCAAATATAGAACCTTTGACTAATTGAGGGAGATGCACGGCCCCCGAAGGATCGGGGCAGGCAGTGCATCTCTACATTTCATTTCTCAACTCCTCAACTCTTCAACCCTCTCAACCTCTTCAACTCTTCAACTCAAATTAGTGTCTGTCCATAAAGTCGAGTGTTTGCTCTATAAAGGTCAAATTCAAGGCGTGTGAAAAATTCAAACCGCAGTCCCGTACGTACGGGATGAGGATTTGGATTTTGAGTAACAACGCAGAAGTTGGACTTTATAGACGAACACTAATTAATCGAAAACGTATAATCTCCCGGATGGCTCAAGTCAAGGATAATGGTGTATGAACCGTCGGCCGGAACAGTTAATTCCTCGCGCACAACATATTCTTTCCAGGGATGATTGGCATAAGCCAGCTTGCCCTGTGTATCTGTTCCAAAATCAAGCTGCCATGCTTTATTGGCCCTGAATTTGAACGATCCATTGAATAGCATATTGGTTGTTACTGACCAGACCTGGGTTTCAGGATCAAAGTTCATTTCGGTGTCTTCGTCCCATCCACCTGGTGTTGCGGCGCCGATAAGCCCCCACTCCGTCTTCATCAGTAAATAAGTCATGGTATTCAAATCAACATCAAAAAGATAATAGCCTTCTGAAGGTGCAGTAAAATAATCGTCAGTAGAGTTATTGGATTCAACAAGCACCCCTCCTCCCCCATCTCCGTAAGCAGTTGGTTCCCATCCTTTTTGGGCCGTGATTTTAAATTCTAAAGTACCTCCAGCAGGGATATAAATGTATCCTTCATAAATGCCATCGTCGTTATCAGAAACCAACCTGGGTGCGGTCGCCGGATCCCAGCCCTGGTAATCGCCGGGAACCCATAATGACGGCAGGTCGATCACCACCTCAAAGGGGGTGATATTTACAACAGTCAGTGGCGAATAAGCGTAGCGGTCGACATAGGATTTAACACGAATGGCCACCGGATTCTCAGTTGATGGATCCAAACCCAGCCTGTCAGCCATGGTATTCAATCCACCCCCTGTCAAGGATGTGGACAATATATCAGCACCCACTTCCAATTCTTTCAAGAATTTCCAGCTTGCAGTGTCGCTTACTTTTGTAAACTGCAAATAGTATTCAACCGGAGCATCAATAGGGTAAACAACTGCACCCCAATCTATTTTTAGCAAGATTGAATTTGCATTGTCTTCAGTAATCACCACATCGCTGGTTGATGTTGTTGGTGCTTTATCAAAACTTATGGGCTGCAGCACCGTGAGTTCAGCATCCTTATTACATCCGGAGACAAGAACCACTATAATTATTAAGAAGGAAAGTATTTTTTTCATAAACTTATCTTTTTTACCATCCGGTATTTTGTTGCAAATTTGGGTTGGCGTTTAATGCCGAAGTTGGGATTGGAAACAACAGGAACTTATTATCAACTGCCGGTGCCAAACCATGTGCCTGGGTAAATGTTCCAAAGCGGATCATATCCTGCCGGCGATGGCCTTCCATGGTAAGTTCGAACCCTCTTTCATTATAAATATCAGTTAATGTAGGCGGTGCGGCCAATGCGTTCAGGCCTGCCCTTTCCCTTACCTGATCAACATAGGTTTTTGCTTCGGCGGCATTGCCGAGACGTGTAAGGCACTCGGCTTTCATGAGCAGAAAATCCGCGTAGCGGTAAATCGGGAAATCATTGGATGCACCACCACTATTCATAGGTTCTGCCGGCCAGAATTTGATGTTACGTATCCCGGCATTGGGCGCTGCACCCGGATTATCCAGGTTTGTAACCTCCTCCGAGTAAACAATAAATCCCGCTGGTTGAGGACCATTTGGATCATTTCCGTATCGAAATTGCTTTCTCCTGATGTCGTTAACATCAAATTTTTCCACAAAATCCTGCGGGTTGATAGTGCCATTCCAGGCTCCATATCCGAAAAGCAGGGTACCGTCTGTACCTCCAAGGCTTCTGATGGTAAAAATATTTCTGCCAACAATATCAGCAGTAGTATAAATGGCAAGGATGGTTTCGTCGTCGGGGCACACATCGCCAAATAATTCATAGTATCTGGAACCGAGCGGATTTGTTGGATCAGGTCCGCTACTGTGCAGGAAGAACCCTCCCCCGCTTACTTTATCACATGCATCCATACATTCCTGCCAGCGGGCTGTTCCTGTATAAACTTCGGCATTCAGATAGACTTTGGCAAGTAAAGCATATCCTGCCCATTTATTAAACCTGCCATAATAATTCCCGCCTCTGTTGGGGCTCAATTGCTCCACGTAAATATTTAATTCATCCACGATAAAGTTAAAAATAACCTCCCTGTTTTCCTGGGGAATCTGGTCGACAGACATTGTATTTTCGGTATAAAAAGGAACATTCCCAAAATCGTCTATCAACAGATAATAGAAGAAGGCCCTCAACACCCTGGCTTCCGCAATTTTTGAAGGTTCCGCACCCGCGGCTTCCAACTGCTCAATGGCTAGGTTGGCCTTGAAAATAGAGTTGTAAAGCCAATTCCAGGTATTGGTAAGGATAAAATCGCTTGGCAACCACTGGCGCAGGTAAAGTCGGGCAAAGTCGAGCTGCCAGTCGCCTGTATTCCGGTGCGGAACAACTTGTTCGTCAGTTGACATGGAGTTTAAATCCCACCAGCCATTATCGGCACCGGCATATCCAACACCATCCCAGTTACCGGGGATTTGTGCATAAACGCTGGCAAGCGCAGCATCAGAGCCTTCGGGCAAACCATAAAAATCCTCAGCAGCGTACTTATCGTAAACAACCTCGTCTAATTCGCAGCTATAAAGGAGGAAAGCGGTAAAAATTGCGATGATAATATTTCTATACATTTTCAATCTTTTTATTTGTTTAGAAAGTAATGTTTAAACCAAGTGCAACACTCGTCGTGCGGGGGTACATTCCGGCATCGTAACCCGAACCATTTCCACCCGATACATTCAGCTCGGGATCGAGCCCGGTATATTCAGTAAAGAGTGCCAGGTTGTTTCCATTTACGTAAACCCTGAAGTTCTGGATGTATTTTATTTTGGCTGTTTTAATGGTATATCCGATCGTAGCATTTTCAAATCGGAGGTAAGAACCATTTTCGAGCCACAGGTCGGAACCATATTTTGTGGTGAAAAGCCCATAGTTACCGGCACTGTTCAACATGTTCGATTTGCCGAGGTTTTCGTACAAGCTGAAATCTTTGTTAATTTTATTGTAAATCATATTTCCACCTGAGCCACGCCACACCATCGAGAAATCAAATTGCTTGTACTTTAAAGCCACGTTAAAAGCATAAGTATAAGTTGGTAGTGCTGCTCCGGCAATATACCTGTCGGGGCTGCGGTCGCCCTGGTCGATAACACCATCACCGTTGCGGTCAACAACGATTTCTTCGTTGGTTGCAGGGTCTTTAAAATCGTTTTCCAATATATTGAAGGTGCCAATGGGTTGACCTTCGATAAGGTAGGAATTGTAACCCCAGTTCACATAATCGGTATTCACCTCAACACCATTGATATCGCCACCGAGATGGAGCACTTCATTGCGCATCAACGATACATTCCCGCCAAGGCTTAATGTAAAGTTTTCATTATTGATGGTGAGGTAGTCAAGCGTTAATTCGATACCTTCATTCTTCAGGCTTCCAACGTTGGCAGCAATGGTAGGATATGGATAGGGAGGCTGGGGCACAGTGTAGTTAAAAAGCAGGTTTTCGGTTTTTGCCGTGTAAGCATCCAGGGTACCGTTGAGCCTTCCGTCTAAAAAAGCAAAATCAAAACCAATGTTTGTCTGGTAACGGGTTTCCCATCGCAGGTCTTTATTGCCATTTTGACTCACAGCAAAGTTGGTTATTAATTCTCCGTTGAAGTAGGTGGTTCCCGATTCACCCACCAATTGTAAAGACTGCTGTGGGTACAAGCCCTGCTGATTACCGGTTTCACCATAACCTACCCTCAGTTTCAAGTAGCTCAATACATTTTGGGTTTTCATGAATTCTTCCTCCGTAATCCTCCAAGCACCCGATATAGATGGGAAATTTCCCCATTTGTTGTCGGCTCCAAAAACAGATGAACCATCACGCCTGTAACTCACAGTAAACAAATATTTTTCATCGAAATTGTAATTTGCACGGCCCAGGAACGAAACCAGCTTGCGATCGTTTTTATAGGATGAAATATCCCCGGGCAGTACCTGGCTAATTGATCCCAACTGAAGGGCATTGTAGGTGGTTATATCATTAATGAAACCCTTAGCCTGTGCAAAATGACCCTGGTAGGTTTGGGTTTGGGTCTCGTAAACAGCCACTGCACCCAGCTTATGTTTCCCAAAAGTTTTGTCGTAACTCAAACTTAGATCCATTAGTTTTTCGTCGGTCATATAGGTTCCAACATTTGCAACGCCATTATTATCCACAGCATAAGGCAATGTCGATTTAGAGGGAGCATAATAACCATTGTTTTGCTCAACCTTTCGCCAACTGCCAAAAAATCCAGCCTTCAGGCCATTGATAATTTCAAAGTCGGCTCTCAGGCTTCCAAGGTAATTTTGAATTTCCTGGTCATTAATAACAGTTTGCGCAACTGCGTATGGGTTGATGTACTGAAATACATTTTCATCGGTGTAATAGCTGCCGTCTTCAAACAAAACCGGGTCGGTAGGTTTTGAAACGTAGGCATTGGTAATCAGGTTTGAGGTAAATGCTGCGCGGCCTACGTTGCCGGGGCTACCCTGGGTTTTGTTAACACTGCTGTTAAGATTTATACTAAGCGTCAGTTTGCCATCTATCGCTTTTTGCGTGGCTTGTACCCGTGCGATGTAGTTACTATAACTTGAGTTGATTACGACCCCATCCTGCAAAATAGCGGAAATTGAAGCCCTGTAATTAAAGTTATCTGTGCCGCTACCAAAGGATATCGCGTGGTTTTGGGTATTCCCGGTTTGGGTTAACAATCCATACCAATCGGTATTTGAACCATGGTCAGCCGAATACGGCACTCCCCACAAGCGGGCTTGTTCCCTCCATTCGGCGGCATCATAGATGTCTAATTTATTGGATAGAAAATCAAGGGAGCTTGTTCCATTGTACTCGACAAATACTTTCCCGACTTTTGATTTTTTTGTAGTAACCAGAATTACACCCGGAGCACCACGTGAGCCATAAATAGCTGTTGCGGAAGCATCTTTCAAAATATCGAAGGTTTCAATTTCGGAAGGCGGAATCTGGTTTAATAAATCCATGTTGCCCTGCACGCCATCAACCACCACCAGCGGGTCGTTACCGCCAATTAAAGAGGTAATTCCACGTATCCTGACCGTTGGTGTTGAGCCGGGTTCGTTGCCAATCTGGGTAACATTTACCCCGGCAGCTTTTCCTGAAATCTGTTGTAAGGGGTTCGTAATTGGCCCCTGGTTAAGTTCGGCACTCGAAATGCTTGATGTGGCGCCGGTTAAGTCTTTCTTTGTGGAAGTTCCATAACCAACAATAACCACTTCTTCTAAACCAATAACATCATCCTGCAAGACCACATCAATTTCGGTTCGGTCGCCTACCAGCACTTCCTCGCTTGCAAATCCGATAAATGAAAACATGAGTACATCTACACTTTCAGAAGTTTCCAGTCTATAGTTACCATCAATGTCGGTGACCGTGCCAAGGTTAGGCCTTGCTTGTACAACAACAGTAACCCCGGGCAATGTTTCCCCGATTTCATTTGTAACGGTCCCTGAATAGACCTTGGATGGCTTGTCAGGAGTGTCTTGTGCAAACAGACCGGTCATCGATAGATTGAAAATTATCACGAGCATCAAAGCTAAAAACCTGATTTGTTTCGCTTTTAGGAAACTCCATATTAAACTCGTTTCAAGAAGTATCAGTAATACACCTAAAAACCTGAGTAGATTTTTCATCATAGAAAACTTTATTTAGTTCTTGAACGGTTCCTATTTCTTTGGAAACAAAATTAGGATTAAGATTGACGTAAGATTTATGCAACTGGAAAAATATAAGCGATTTAATTACGGAAGGAATTGTAAATCGTTAAATATCAACAAAAAATAGATAAAACTACCAGACTGTAAGATTGAAAAATATAATGCTAAAGCTTCAATTATTTTTTATTGAATGGTTTAAATGGATGGAATTTTCAGAATTTCCTCTTCAAACTTTTCGTTTTCAACTTTTGATTTGTTTTTGATTTTTGTTTTGTAAGTATTGATGGTATTCACCGAATAATCCAAAATATGCGCGATTTTTTCGGTATCATTTATGCCCAACCTGATCAATGCAAAAATCCTTAAATTGGTATTCATTACTTTTTTATCGCCGATAATTAATTTATCATCTTCATCAAACAAGTCATTGAACCCATCAACAAAACCAGGGAAGATATTCAGAAATACAGAATCGAATAATTCATACATTTCCTCTC
>CAZBDF010000078.1:0-13426 GCA_964490385.1 uncultured Lentimicrobiaceae bacterium
CCGAAAAACCAGAAATCTCTGATTTCATTGTTTTTCGTGCATCCTCGAAAAGTTATGAAAATTGAAAATTTTCTACTTTTCGGGATCATCCGTCATCCAGCCTATCCCTTTCAAAAATCCTATCTCCAAGCCTTTGTTTTTAACAAAATAACCCTATCTTTGCGCCCACTTTTAAAAATGAGATAAGATTTATTAATAACTTAAACAATTACAAGATGTTAAATCAGTATGAAACCGTTTTCATTGTAACTCCCGTTTTGTCTGAAGATCAGATGAAGGAAGCGGTAAAGAAGTACCAGGCATTCGTTAAGGAAAAAGGTGCAGAAATGGTACATGAGGAAGCTTGGGGTATGCGTAAGCTGGCGTATCCTATCCAGAAAAAATCGACAGGTTTTTATCACCTCATGGAATACAGGGCTGAAGGTCCATTTATTGCAGAGATGGAAGTTGCTTTTAAGCGTGATGAGCGTATTATTCGTTTTTTGACCGTGAAACTCGACAAGCATGCAATAGCATACAACGAGAAGAAACGTGCAAAAGTTAAGGCAGATGCTAAAGAGGAGACCAAATAATCATTTTCGAACCTTTAAAAAATTGAACAATGGCACAACAGAATTCAGATATTAAATACCTCACCCCAATTGCGGTTGACGTAAAAAAGAAAAAATATTGCCGATTTAAGAAATCCGGCATTAAATATATTGATTACAAGGATGCATCTTTCCTTTTGAAGTTTGTAAACGAGCAGGGGAAAATTCTTCCACGCCGAATTACCGGTACATCTACTAAATATCAAAAGAAAGTTGCCCAGGCTATCAAACGCGCCCGACATCTTTCGCTAATGCCTTACGTTGCTGACTTATTAAAATAGGAGGAAGAATTATGGAAGTTATTTTAAAACAAGATATAGAGAATCTCGGTTACGAGAACGACATAGTAAAGGTAAAGAATGGCTTTGCCAGGAACTATCTTATCCCAAAAGGTAAAGCACTGCTTGCTACCGAAACCAACAAAAAAGTGCTTGCCGAAGTGCAAAAGCAAAAGTCCTTTAAAGAGGAAAAATTGCGTTCGGAAGCTGAAACTTCAGCCAAGTTGCTCGGAAAGGTTGAACTGAAAATTGGCGCCAAAGCTGGTACTTCAGGAAAAATCTTTGGCTCGGTGAATGCGATACAAATTGCTGAATCGCTCAAACAAAAAGGTTACGAAGTTGACCGTAGGAAGATTGATGTTGACGATTCAATTAAAGAATTGGGCAATTACATCGCTACAGTAAAATTGTACAAGGAAATTAAAGCCGAAGTAAAATTTGAAGTTGTGGCCGAATAATCCGCCAATTAAATTTTTTAATAAAAAGCCCGGACAGTTGTCCGGGCTTTTTTGTTTTCATACCCCTCACTTCGTCTCTGCGTCACCCTCTCTCCCTCGCCCTCTCGCTGAAAACCACCAAAAAAAATCATCGCAACATTCCGTCATGGTTTGGGCTATTGGTCATCCTACTTTTGTATCGTCAAGTTTTAGAATATGTATTTGAGCTCAGATATTTCAAAAACAATCGAAAACCCAGTCTTATAAATATAAACACAAAACAGGAGGTTACCATGAAAACAATGAGATTAGTATTAATCATGACAATCGTAGCACTTGCTACCACAACTTTTGCAGGCGAACATGCAACCAGGAAGACGCTTGATATTAAAATTTCGCTCGAACATGCCCTCAACCACAAAGCCCTGGCTTCGGAAATGATGATGCACCTGAATGCGGGATTTTTGGCAGTCGAAAAGCCAGGTTTGTACGCTGCCAAACTAAGGTTTGGTCGTAACAATTATGTAATCTATGGAAAATACCAGGAGTGGAAGCAATTTTTCAATATGATTACTTGGAAGAGAACAAAGCCTGCAGTCGGTGTATGGCCATATTCAGGAAATTAAATAATAAACAATAAGTCATTAATAATTAAACAAACAGGAGGTTACTATGAAAGCCATGAGATTAGGTTTAGTATTCGCATTTATGTCGTTTGCTGCCACGACTTTTACACAGGTAGTTAGTGAGGCCCAAACAGCAAAAATTAAGATTTCGCTCAAAGATGCAGTTACAATGCAATCCATGAAAACTGAGATATTACAGCAGGTATGTGTATCTGAGCTATTGTCCGAGGAAAGGCCAGGTTTGTATTTTGCCCGCGTAAAGTACCGGAACAGCACATACCTCATTTTTGGAACTCGCAAAGAATGGAGTTTGTTGTTTAGCTTGTCAAGATTGAGGGTTTCTTCGGGAAGTTTCGGGATAGGACCAGCCCACACCAACTGATTCCGTCTGACTACTAAAAATATTTGAGAGGCTGCCTTTTTGAGGTAGCCTTTTTTATGCTCAATATCGCCATCCCATTAATTCAGCCAATAAAAATACTGGTAGAATTCAGCCAGTGTAAAGCGCGAACCACGGTCTATCTTTGTGCCATCAAGTTTAATGAGATATTATAACAACGATCTTAAATCATCTAATTAACCATCATTCACAATTCAACAGGAGGATACTATGAAAACATTAAAATTCGCTTTAATTGCAGCAATTCTTTCGTTGGCCCTGGCCGGCTATTCAACAGACCATAAAATAAATGTGGTCCGTACTATTAAAATTTCCATCGATAAAGCGTGTGATGAGCGTGGTCTGGTAAGGGCAATGTACGTACAATTGGACGAAGCCCTCGTCCTGATGGAGCGCAGCAAAATTTATGTTGCCCGGATAAAGTACAACAATAACCTTTACCTGATATTTGGAACTCAGAAAGAATGGGAGTCATTTTTTCTGATGGATAATACACTGCCCGTGAAAATTAAAACTGCCGGTGAAATTCAAAATGGTTTGATCCATTAATCCCTAGATCCTAAAAATCAGTCGGCCCGTCAATATTTGGCGGGCTTTTTTTCTGCTAAAATTTTTCCTGGTCATTTTCTGCCACCTTTTCAGCACCGACTCATAGTACCTTTGTTTCGTAAGCTTTTAAAAACAATCAGTTCATTTATTTAATTAAAAACAACCCATTTATCCAATTTCTAAAAACAGGAGGTTACCATGAAAACAACAAAATTAGTTATGATTGCAGCGCTTGTATCGTTTGCGCTGATGAGTTTTGCAAATGCAGGATTCGGAACGGGTAAAAACGTAATTCATCTAAAAACAGCCATCACCAATCCCGAAATCGCGGCTGCCATTCAAAGCCAGGTCGATGCATCATTTTTCTATCGTTGCAAATGTTCGGGAACACACACAGTTGAGGTGAAGACAAAGAAAGCCTTGTACCTGATCCAGGCTACATTTGCCGAATGGAGAATCTATTTCAGAAATGCGGCCAACGATAAACCTGTTAGCCCTATAGGCCCGGGTGGAATAAATCCCAGTGAATTTAGCGAGTCACCTCCGCTAAATCCTTTCAGTAAATCAAATCCCTTCAGCAACAAAGGTAAAAAGCCAGCAACTAAAAAAGTTAAACTCCCATTGGTTGACAAACATTAGTTGAATCAACAAACGCAACGAGATCCCATTCCTAAGGTTTGGGATCTTTTTTTTGCCGTTTTTATCCTCTTCAATAGAATCTACCAAAATAAATCCTCACCGTTTTCTGCCATAGTTTTTGCCCTGGTGCAGTGTACTTTTGTTTCATAAGCTTTAAAAAACAAACAGTTCATTTATTTAATTAAAAACAACCCTTTAATCCAAATTTAAACAAACAGGAGGTTACCATGAAAACAACAAAATTAATTATGATTACAGCGCTTGTATCGTTTGCGCTGATGAGTTTTGCAAGTACAGAACTCGGAATGAGTAAAAACGTGATTTCCCTTAAAACAGCTATGGCTAGTCCGCAACTTATAAATGCCATCTACACCCAGGTTAGTCCCCTGGATGTTTTGAACAGTGAACGGGCCGGGTTCTACACAGCGCAAATTGTTTTGAAGAAAACAGTTTACCTGGTAAGTGGCTCATATAAAGATTGGGATTATTTTTTCCGTGATATTGATGGAATGAGCCCGCTATGTGCAGACAAGAAATTGCCGGCTTCACTTGTTGACAGGAACCCTCTCCTTTCCAAAAAGGGCCCTTTCAGTACCTCGGTCAAGCGTCCAAGTTCTTTTAGCGAGAAGGATCCTTTTGGTAGCAAAGCAAAAAAGCCGATTGCCAGCGAAAAAGCGAATAAAGGATTGCTGGATAACCAATAATTATCAATTCACAAACAAACAGGAGGTCAAAATGAAAACATTAAAATTCGCATTAATCGCAGTATTTGTTTCAGCAGCAATGATGAGTTTTTCAGCCGAAAATTTGGAGCTTGCAAGGCCCGAAAAATCAATCTCAATCGAAAAGGCAATGATGGACCCCGTAATGCTCAATGCCATGGATTATATCAACGAAGCCCTGATAGCCGTGGAGCGCGATGGGCTTTATTATGCCAAAATCCGTGTGCGAAACCGGATAGTTACAGTTTATGGTGATTACCCGGCATGGCAAGAATATTTTATCCAACGCAAGTGGGTAAACATAAATAACATGCCTATCAAGATCGACAGGTATGTTTACTAGCAACAGTTCAAATATTTAAAGTAATCGTAATTATTTAGGCAGATGCATTTTCACCAAATCATTATAGCCCCATCCCCACCCCTTCCCCTTGAGGGGAAGGGAGACCAGCCGCACAAGCGACTGTAGTAGCCAGTGCGGTGGCATTCTCCCCCTCGAGGGGGAGCTAGAGGGGGTCTATGGTAGAAGCCATATGGTTGGAATTGAAAGTAAGAAACTAAATAAGCGCAAAAAATTAACCCATTTTCCAATAAATTAAAAACAGGAGATTATCATGAAAACAACAAAATTAGTAATGATCGTAGTGCTTGTATCTTTCGCGCTAATGAGCTTTGCCAACGCAGAACTCGGAATGAGTAAAAATGTAATTTCACTCAGAACGGCCCGTACCAATGCACATCTTGTAAGTGCAATCCACAGCCAGGTTAGCCCTGCTGACATTTTTAACGCCGAACGCGTTGGGCCTTACACCGCTCAGGTGGTGCTCAAAAAAACAGTTTACCTGGTAACAGGGACCATTAGCGAATGGAAACTATTTTTCCGTGATACTAGTGTAAAGAGCCCGCTATTAAATGAGGTCGAAAAGTCTGGTCCATTTAGCGAAGGAAATGATTTTGGCGTGTGCAAAGTAAAAATTAACCCACTGCGTCAAAAGAATCCTTTTAGTAATAAAGGGAAAACACCGGTGAGCCAAAAACTTGTAAAAGGTGAAAAGAGCGATCGCTAACAGTTAGCAATTTGTAATGAAAGAATCCCATCGGTGACGGTGGGATTTTTTTTTGTGGCCAAAAGCTTTACAGTTTAATTATTTTGTGGAAGATAGATTTGCCTTCAATTTGAAACCTAACAAAGCAAATCCCGGAATAGGTTTGAACATCTTGTAGTTGAAATTGTCTTGTGAAAGTACCTTCACTACATTTTTCAGTCATAAGCTTTTTCAGCAATTGTCCCTGATTGTCGATAAGGTCAATATCAATCTGTTCTGGGGTTTTAATTTCAAATTGTATTTCAAGAAAATCTATACACGGAGTGGGCGAAACTTGTAAATTACCTATAATGCCATTTTCATTTTCTTCGATACTTCCCCAGGTAATGGGTGTTTTCGAATAATATATCCTCCATGCACTATCTATCCATGCCTCCCAGGTAATATAAAAATTGAAGGTATTGAGGCCTTCAGCTTCGCCGGGGAACAATTGAGGATTTCTGCAATCAACACCCAAATTTGAAAAATTTACGTAATTGTTGGGATCCCATTCATTTATGAATATTTCATCAAAACCATTTTCATTTTGAACATAAGCCTGAAAGAAGTTCTCGTAAAAATAGCCTCCTTTGTTTTTGCAACCTACACCAATGTTGCAAACATCAAAATCGAATGCTTGATCCAATTCTACTTCAGGTATAAACTCGACTGGATAAGAGGCATCAGGTATAAAATCTTTCATCTGCCAAATACTATCATCTGTGAAAGTATAATTTAGCAAAGGATAAATATCAGCGGTTTCTGATTCTAGAAATTCAATATGTTTTGCTGTATCGATATTTATTGGCGGTTCCCATCCAAAGCTATTCGATTCTGAATATCTTATAATATCGAAACTATCAAGATGCTTTATCCAGTACACTTCTTGTGACAATCCGTAAAAAGTAGGGCATGAGCATGCCACTGAATCAATAGTGGTGATTTCCGAAAATACAAAATGCCAATCAGGAGCTACTTGATTTGCGGTGGCAACCTTCAGGTTTTCGCCTTCAAGCCAAGCCATTTTGTTCGGTCCCGTTCTGATGTAGCGAAAACTATGATCATCGAATGGGCTGGTGATTAATTCTTGCATAGGCATAATTTGATTCCCTGCCTGATCGATAAATATCACGTAAATATCGGTATTGCCATCAGGATTAGCCTCAAAAAATACTTTACCATTTTCCATGAATGGCTTGGTGTATTTAACTCCCGGGGATTGGATCAGGCATACAGAATCATAGTTTCCCCAAAGGGATTGATAGTAAATTGCTGTTGTTGTTGAATCGATTCGATGCTCCCACACGAATCCATCATACGTCAGGTATAAGTTGGAACAGTTTTCTTGTGTTGGATGAAGTTGCTTGATGGACGACCACCAGGATTGCGCAAATACATTTGTGGCATTGAAGAATAAAAAGGCCAGAATCAGCAAGGTGATTTTATGGACATTTAAAGGTTTCATGTATTTTTTTTCGTAAAAATACTGAAAAAACTCATGGTGTGAATAATCAGGAATTATTTTTTGAATCTTAATTTGCAGGAAAGAATATTACTAACTTTGGCTTCAAATTATCGACTGGTTTTTATGTTAGTATCTGAGGTGTTCCTAAACAAAAATGTTGTGTCCCAATCCATGAAAAGTATATTTATTTTCATTTACCTGTTGTTGTTTTTTTCCATTCAGCCTATAACTGTTTCCTCCCAAAATGAGGTATTTGATAGTTTACAGCAAGCATTCCTTATGTCTGATGGTGACGAAAGTGTACAGATAATGTGTGGGATGGCACACGAAATCCTTAATGACGATCCTGTAAGAAGTCTTGAATATGCCCGGCAGGCTGAAGCACTTGCCTCGACGGGCAAATCCAGATTATTAATGAGCGATGCATTTAAATTCCAAGGTGATGCGTTTTATGAGCTCGATAGTTTAAAATCGGCTGCATTTGCATATTCTTTATCGGCTGAAATTGAGGGATCATTGCTGCATCCCAGACCGGAGGTCCTTGTGAGCAGGTTGGGCGATGCAGGTTTTTGCTACCAGGAGATGGGCTTGTTTGATAAATCGCTCGATTATTTTCGCCGTGCTTTGATTTTAGCCAGGTCGGTTGGCGACACTTCCGAAATTGCTGCCAACCTGTCGAATATAGCCGTTTCGTTAAAATTGTTGGGTAAATATGGCGAAGCTATCGAAACTTTTAACGAGGCACTCGAACTGGATTTGCATCTGGGTAACGAAAGTTATTTGGCTACCGACTACAACAATATCGGTATGGTATATCGTGCCTGGCTGCAATATGATTTGGCAGTGGAGTTTTTCGAAAAAGCATTGGAAATAGATATGCGCCTGGGAAATCGACATAAGCTTTCGGCCCGGTATAGCAACATTAGCCAGGTATATCTTGCCTGGGACAGTATTTCCAGAAGCATCAGCTATCTTAACAAAGCCCTGGAAATTGACCGTGAGATGAACGCTGTTAGGAAAATTGGGATTAGGCTGCATGGTTTGGGATTGAGCTATATGTCTCAAAAAGACTATAAAAAAGCCATTGAATATTTAAATGAAGCCCAACAAACTTTTCAAAATCTGGATCTTGATTTTCAAATGGCCATTGTGATGGAACATACAGGTAATGCATACGCTGCTTTGAACGATTTTAAAAATGCAGAATATTTTTTTCAGAATAGCCTGAAATTATCGCAGCAACTCGGGCTTAAGCCAACAACAATAGAGGCGGCGAAAGGGCTATATAAACTCTATAAAAATCAAGGGAACTATAAGAAATCATTGAAGTATTTTGAGATTTTTAAACTGGCAGAAGATTCAGTATTCTCTGAAATCAGCGCGAGGCAGATCAATGAATTTGAAATCAGATACGAAACCGAAAAGAAAGAAAATGAAAATCTTTTGTTAACCAAGGATGTACAACTGTTAACCAAGGATATCCATATCAAGACAAGGAATCAATGGTTTTTGGGAACCCTTATTGTTGCGCTGATCGTCATTTCGCTGGCCCTGTACTATGCTTTTAGTTTGAAAAGAAAATCGCTTTTGCAAAACAGGATTTTATTTGAGAAAGAATCGGAACTCAGCAAGATTAAAATCGATCAGGTAGAAAAGCGTAATCGGCATTTACAAGAAGTTTTGTTTGCCGAAGAGGAGATTAAAAGATTGCAACTGCAAAGTATCGAGCAGAAAAACCACGAGTTGACCTCCGCGGCCATTCTCATCGCCAACAAAAACGAAGTGCTCGAAAAACTGGGCAAGCTGGCCGACAAAATGAAGTGCGATAATGGAAATGGTCAGCCGGAAATACGTAAAGAGATGCTACGCGAAATAGAACGGCAAACCGATGTCGAAAGCCAGTGGGAGCAGTTTAGGGTGCATTTCGAGTCGATACACCGCTCGTTTTTCGAGAAACTCCACAGCAACGTTGCCAGCCTCACCCAAACCGACCTGCAAATGTGCGCTTACATAAAGCTGAATATGGCTACCAAAGAAATTGCCCGCCTGATGAATATTGCTCCCGAATCGGTGAACACCCACCGCTATCGCCTACGCAAAAAGCTGGCACTTCCCGCAGAAGAAACCCTGGATGGCTTTGTTCATGGGCTGTAATTTTACGCTTGTTTCATCTAAATCGGATAAATCGTAATCGACAAAATTCTATATTTTTGTCGAGTGCCACTCGACAAAATTCTATATATTTGTCGAGTAGATAATTTTAATTAATTGGATGCTAAAATGAAAAAATACTATAACCGACGGATATTTAATACGTTAATCCAACAACTTCCTTACAAAGAAATAATTGTTTTAACCGGAATGCGGAGGACTGGCAAAACAACCCTCTTGAAAATGCTTTTCGATGAAGTTGACTCTGATAATAAGGTGATGCTGGATATGGAGAATCTCATCAACCAGAAAATATTTGGAGAAACTGATTTCAACAATGTGTGGAATGGCCTAAAAGAATTTGGGCTCAAGCCGGAAAAAAAAGCATGGCTGTTTTTGGATGAAATCCAGGCCATGCCCGAAATTGTTACGGTTATCAAATTCCTGTACGATCATTATGATGTTAAATTTATCCTTACGGGATCGAGTAGTTATTACCTCAAGAATTTATTCCCGGAAAGCCTTTCGGGCCGAAAAATCGTGTTTGAATTATTCCCGCTTGATTTTGAAGAGTTTTTGATTTTTAAAGGAAAAGCACGTGAATTCACCAATGATTTTCAATCCAAAAACTCAACAAAGAGCGAAATACGGCACGAGAAAACCAAGAGTGATTTTGAGGAATACCTGCATTTTGGTGGGTTTCCGGGCATTGTGCTCACCGGGGATGAATCCAGGAAAAAGGCCCTCCTTTCCGATATTTTCACTTCTTACTTTGAAAAAGACATCAGGCAGATGGCAGATTTTAAAAATATGGCTGCCTTCCGCAATTTGATGATGCTGTTGATGCAAAGGGTCGGCTCGCTGCTCGACATTACCAAACTATCCTCAGAAGCAGGCATATCAAGAGATACAGTGTATTCCTATCTTTCATTTCTCGAAGGCACTTATTTTATTTCGTTAATCAAACCTTACAGCAAAAATGTGGACAGGGAGGTAAGCGGGAGGCGCAAGGTGTTTTTGTGCGACAACGGATTTCTGAACCTCTTTTCTAAAGTTTCGGAGGGTAGCCTGCTTGAAAATGCTGTGTATAACAATTTGCGAAAATATGGCGATATAAATTATTATCAAAGGCACACCGGTGTTGAAATAGATTTCATTTTACCCGAACATTCGTTGGCTCTCGAAGTAAAAAACACAGGATCGCATCACGATTTACGAAAGCTCGAAAAATTGTCCACCTCCATCGGCATGAATCATTATTATGTGCTTACCCAAAATTATTCAGCTTTGGATAGGATTATACCGGCTTCGATGGTTTGAACCAAAAGATACGGCTCTTTTCAATACTGTACGTATTTGTTTCGATAAGTTGGGACAATGATGCTGATCTTTGCCCCGAAGTTTTGTATAAAAATAGCATTATATCCTATTTGCAAAAGGGTTCACAAGAACCACTATAGGTGCGGAGCACCGGACTATCCATTCATGAATCACCAATTCCAATTTTAAATTTTCGGTATGCCTGTTTCTCTCGCATGGCGGGTTACCCCTTCATTTATCGCCAGAGGAGGCCTTCAGTATTTTTACATGATTTCTCTGGCAATTTGTAGCCTGCGGGCATTAAAGTCGTTAACGACTTTAATGCCCGCAGGTGAAAAAGCAAATTTTTAGTGGTATGGGATTAAAAATGCTCCAAGCTCAAATTTCTGACCTGATCCAGGTAGGTAAACGCTAAAAAGAACAAGTACATAACATGGATTGGGGCATCTCATTTCCAGCCTCTTTGCTTTTGTCTATTGTTTGTCTATTGGTAAAATTTGCCCACGTGTAAGCCCTCATCTACTTTTACCTCACTCAATTCTCAACTTATAGTTATGAAACATTTTAACATCAGCATTTCGGGGAAGGTGGAAAATACGGGATTCCGATTTCACGTGTTTTGGGGAGCCTGTATAAACGGGATACATGGTTTTGTAATGATAAAAAATAACACTGTAATTATTGAGGCTGAAGGAGAAGACGATAAACTATCCCTTTTCAGTGATTGGGTTCGCCAGGGACCGGAGGGCAGCATGGTTAATTCGATGATAAGTTGTGATAGAGAAGTTATTGGATACGAAGATTTTAAAATTTTATAAACCCAAATAAAAACTATTGATTATGAAAAAGTTCTTTACAGTTCTTACCATTATTTTGTTGCTAACGGCAACAGAAAGTGGATTTTCACAAACCAAAACCTGGACGGGTGCCAGCAGCACAGCCTGGAACACCACAACAAACTGGTCGCCATCAGGTGTACCTACGGCTGCCAGCAATGTAACCATTCCATCGGCACCGGCCAACCAGCCATTAATTAGTGGCACTACTTCGCCGGTGTGCAACAACTTGATGGTAAATTCAGGGGCAACGCTGACCATCACCGGCATCACGTCTGCTAATGCGCAGCTTTCGGTAGCGGGCACTGCAACTTTAAATGGTACTTTGAGCATTGGAGGAGGGGGCTTTTCCAAAACCGGAAAACTAATTACCGGCAATATAGTCTGGAATTCAACCTCTGCCTTCACCCCATATTTTAACAGCAGTATAGAGGTAAGCGGCAACTGGACTTTTGCCAGCGGCACTTCTATCAGCATGAGCTTTTGCGCGGTTAGCTTTACCGGAACGGGCAATTCCAATATTTACAATTACAGCGTAAACAGCAAATTCGGCACGCTTACGCTGGCGAAAACATCTACAGCGACAACTTACATTGCTGCCGCATCCAATGCTACAATGCAAGCCGGAACCCTCACCATCAATGGCAGCAACACCTTGATCGGGGCTGCCAACATTACTACAATTTTGACGGGAAACCTTGTCAATTCAGGTCAAATTTTGATGAATGAAGGGACCCTCAGCTTTGAAAAATCTTCAGGAACTCAAAGCGTTCAGATGAATACCAACGACCTTTTCAACTCCATTAACATCAATACGGGGGGAACTGTCGAGGTGTCCACCAGCTCTTTAATACAACTAAAAGGCTCAATGACCATACAATCCGGGATATTTGATCCGGGTAGTGCCAACATTACTCTTTGGGGAAATTGGACGAATAATGTAGGTCCCGAAGGTTTTGTTGAAGGAACGGGCGTAGTTGCGTTCAATGGGGGCAATTACCATCAATATTGTTCTAACGAGAATTTTTACAGGATCGAGTTGAATAAATCGCTTGGGGGTGCGCTAAGAATAAATGGCACCACGGTAACATGTGCGCAATACTACTGGGTAGCAGGTGCAGTAGATGTATTGGGAAGTGGGACGTTTACCGCTAATGATCTTACGAATGACGCAATTGCCGGTAGTTTTTATTGCAACTCCGGATGTACGATCAACCTCAGCAATTATGGTGGCAATATCGACTTGCGGGGGAGCCTTTATATTTATTACGGAACTATTAATGTTTATGGAGGGGTGAACCCAAGCTGGTGGCCGTATCAGGGAAATGCCTCGCTTACCATGACCGGGGGCATTTTGAATTTTGCTGATCAGGGCATAGTCCTTCGCACAGATCCAAGCTACACCTTTACCAATAGCATTACCGGTGGAACAATAAAAACAACAGGGGATTTTTCCAATGGCCGGAGCGATTTTGCTCCAAGCACTGGAATTGTCGAACTTTATGGTTCAAGCGATGCGGCGTTATCCATGAGTGCTGGTAACCTTTTTAATTTGACCATTAATAAAGAATCCGCTAAGACGGTAACTTTAGCTAGCAATGCAACAGCAAACGGACAATTGACAGTGCAAGGCGGAACCTTAAAGATAAATAACAAAACCCTGACTACCGGAGACTATATATATGTTCAGGACGCAGGTACACTATGGATGGACCTCAATTCGCAATTGAAAATTGCCCCCTCAAAATCCCTTACGGTTTATAGTGGGGGTCTTTTAAAAGTATTAGGAACTTCAGGCAATGAACCCGTTATCACGCGCAACGGCCTCACAGGCTATTATTATATCAATGTAAATAGCGGTGGGTCCATTGCTGCCTGCCGGGCTTCGTTTTATTATGTGAACCCGCTCAGGGTTTATTCAGGTGCAACCATTGATCCAGCCAATGCTTTTGATTTTTGTAAATTTCGTTATTGTTCCACGGGAATGTTGAGAATTGAAAACACACAGGATCTCCTGGTACGAAATGTCGAATTCTTGTCGCCTGCTGCAGGTTATAATGTCTCGAAAACCCAAAATAGCGGATCGCTCAATTTTAAGGATGCTACGGGTGACTATTCCGGCCCAGCTTATGAATCCGATCCTTACAACCGCATCGACTGGACAGTTACCCAGCCCGGCCTTTGGACAGGAACGGTTTCTGCCGATTGGTGGACTTCGGCCAACTGGGACGACGGCATTGTTCCCAACGCGGTTACGGATGTTACCATCTCGGCAACGGCAACCTACATGCCGACCATCGGAGCGGGTGTGGCATCTTCCAAAAGTGT
>CAZBDF010000079.1:0-13282 GCA_964490385.1 uncultured Lentimicrobiaceae bacterium
GTATTGTGGTTCATGAAGAGGGAGGAGAACCTACTTATGACTGCGGTATCTCCGAAATTATCTCTCCGATTTCGGGGCCCGCACTTACAAACTCTGAAGTGGTGACAGTAATGATTATGAACAATGGTACGGAGCCAGCATATGAGGTCGGAATTTCCATCAGTGTAAATGATGACGACCCAGTTTTTGCATATCTAAATCAACCTGTTCCCGTAGGTGGTGGTCCACTTCTTCTTCCCTTTACTGTTGATCTCAGTGAACCGGGAATGAGCTATGAACTAACAGTTTGCACATTGATGGAGATGGATGAAAATCCTGATAACAATTGCCAGACAAGCATCGTTATTCATGAAAACGGCGGAGGACTTACTTATGACTGCGGTATCTCCGAAATTATCTCTCCGATTTCAGGACCCGGACTTACAAGCACTGAAGTGGTGACAGTAATGATTATGAATAATGGTATGGAGCCGGCATATGAGGTCGGAATTTCCATCAGTGTAAATGATAACGATCCGGTTTTTGCGTATCTGAATCAACCTGTTCCCACAGGTTATGGTCCACTTATTCTTCCCCTTACGGTTGATCTCAGTGAGCCGGGAATGAGCTATGAACTAACGGTTTGTACATTATTAGAAGGGGACGAAGATCCGGCGAATGATTGCTTTATAGTCGAGATTATTCATGAAGAGGGTGGTGGTATTTATCAATCGTTTTATTACGAATACGATTCTGTTGGAAATAAAACTCTGGAGCTGCATGAAGATGAAAGCATGGTTACCTATGGTTATGATGCAGAAAACCAACTGCTGGAAGAATCATGCCTGCCTTCCGGAAATATCCGTACCTATACCTATACCCCCGCTGGAAGACGTGCTTCTAAAACTGAAAATGGTTTGAGCGAAACTTACAGCTATGACGTGGATGGTAACCTGATTAGTGCCGGTGCACAGATTTTTGAAAACGACAACAACGGGAACCGGATATCAAAAACAGATGGGGACCTGCTTACAAACTATGGATATAACTATGAAAACCAACTGGCAAATGCAGGTTTGCCTGATGGAAATACCACTTTTTACTATACAACTCCCCATCCCAACGGAACTGGTGTCTTTCCGCATGATAGTCATTTCTCAAGGCAAATTGCAAAGGAAGTAAATGAGGATATGATGTTTTATCAATCAGATGGAACCGATCTGCTGGAGGAATATGATACTTTAGGAAATGCGATTGTCTCCTGGTGCCCGGGAATTAACATTAACCTCTTGGCAGGGGAATCTGGGTTTTACCATTATAATGGTTTTAGAAGTTCTACGCTCCAGTCAGGAAGTGCTCAGGAGGAAGTGGCCTCAGCACAGTTTGATGCTTATGGTATTCCGGAATTGGGTGGAACATGGTTGAACGATAAGTGTTTTTTTGAGGGGATGGAGTATGAAGAGAATTCAGAATTATATACTTCCATGAATAATGGCATTTATTACGATCCCAACATGAGTGATATCATAAATCAATTCCCACAAATAAAGTTACCTCCTAATGTGGCTTTTGACCCGTCACCTAACCAACTATGGCCTAGAATAGATGATCCAACTCATAAGACAGAAGCAATGCCTTGGATGCCAATATACTTGACCCCTAATGTAGCTTTTGACCCGTCACCTAATCAACCATGGCCTAGATTAGATGATCCAACTCATAAAACAGAAGCAACACCTTGGTTTCCAATATTTTTGACCCCTAATGTGGCTTTTGACCCGTCACCTAATCAACCAGGGCCTAGAATAGATGATCCAACTCATAAAACAGAAGCAATACCTTGGACACCTGAAGAAATAAGATGGATGAAAGAAGCTTTAGCAAATCCCTTATATCCACTAACACCTTTACCTCCACGTAAAATGAAAAAAAGAACTGCTAAGGAGATACGGGAATTGTTAGGCCCAAAGCCTTCAGCTAAACAAAAGCCTTGTAAGTGTTGTGATTGTTTAGATGTGACTTTTATTTTTGGTGTTGCCAAAAAGGCCCTGGGGTCAACAACTACATGGATAAAAAAAGTAAAACCAGGCAGGACATTTAATATTCCTTCTTCATCAAACTGGTATAGTTATATGACAACTTCATCTCTTAGTGTTCACGTGAAACTTAAAGATGATCCTTGTTGTAAGAATATAAAGTGTAATTACAATAAATATTCTGTTGATGGAACATCTTTAAGTGAGGTTTTTGGCAAGTTAAGTGCAAAACCAAATTTCAAATACGAAATACTAAATGAATATGAGAGTGTTACAGGGGGATCTTTGAATAATAAAATGTCAACTGGCGATAGTGAGTTCATTCAGTTATCCGGGCTAGGATTTTCGGGAGGACATCTTTTAGCTGGTAAAATAACTGTTACATTACATAATTGTGGTTGTAAATACTCAGTTAATGTAACAGGTAAAGAGTAATTAACGCCCAAGTAAGAAAAGAGAGGGTATTAAAATAAATAAAAAACAATATATGCAGTATTTATCTCAGCAACAAAAAACTATTAGCCTGGCAATTCTATTTAGGTATTTGCTCGGATAGTAATAGTAATGGAAATTTTAAGAACTAGGAAAATATGAATTTTAAAAAAGGAGTAATTAAAATGAAAACAAAAAAAATATTAGAAAATGCAGTGATGTTGTTTGTAGTTCTTTTCACAACATCAATAAGCTATGGACAATTTTACAGCAGCGGAGGCTACCAGGGTGGTGGCCACGGCAGTGGCGGCGACGAAACCCTGGGCAAATGCCAGGAATTATCCATCTTTGACGGATGGAGTGGAATATCAACCTACGTTTCACCCTACGAGAAGGATGCCGAAAATTTATTTGATCCTCTCGGTAGTTCACTTACTATCCTCTACAACTTAAACGGAATGTATTGGCCATCCACAAGTACAAACACGCTTGGCCCCTGGGATGCATACAGCGGTTATGTAATTAAGGTAATCGATGATGCTTACCTTTCGATGTGTGGCGACGAAGTAATCGATAAGACGGTAAATCTCAATGCCACCTGGGATCTTATCCCGGTACTGAGCACAACAAACGCCAACGTGGAAAGCCTCTTCACGGGGCTTGTTGGTTTTGAGCTTGCAAAAGCAATTGGTAGCAGTGGCGTTTACTGGCCACTCTACAACGTAAATACGCTATATGTCCTCAAACCGGGCAAAGCATATTGGGTTTATACAACTTCGGCGGGCACAATTAACTTTTCTGCCAAAAGTGAGAACCTCAATCTCGAAACGCCTATGGAATTTGTAAACACTTCGCCCTGGAACAATGTCCACCAAACACCGGCCACGCATATTGTGGCACTAACAAAGGGAGCTGTAAAAGTATTCCAACCGAATGATATCATCGGTGCGTTTACAAGCCAGGGCTTGTGCGCCGGATTGCTTGAATACATCGGAGTTGAAACCGCTCTCTCACTCAATGGCGATGATGGTTTAACGGATGCAAATGATGGTTTTGATGTCAACGAAAACATCAGCTACAAGTTATACCGGCCCTCCACCAAAGAAACTTTTGACCTGGAAGTGGAGTATGCAATCATGCTTGATAACAGTGGTAAGTTTCATATCAATGGGATGTCGGCGATCACAGGTGTTACCCTAACAGCTACGATGGCAATCGGGGAAACCCTGCCAGGATTGGACGGAACAGGCATCCGCATCTTCCCCAATCCTTCACACGGAATTTTCAATATCGAAGGAATTGGTGAAAGTGTAGATGTTACAATCTTTAATGCTTTCGGTGAACAGGTCTTCAGCAACGAGACGAGCCTCCCGCAAAAGCTTGATCTTTCAAGCCAGCCCGGTGGCTTTTATTTCATCAGGATTTCAAGCAATGATGGGGTGCATTTTGAGAAGCTGGTGATTAACTAAGCCCCTCTTGGCCTTATCCATGTGGGAAGGTGTCCGAAGGGCGGATGGGGGTAAAACACAACCTCCAAGGTTTCTAAAACTTTGGAGGTTTTTTTCTTGATTCAACCCAACGTTTCTCCGCTTAGTCACCCCGTGAATTGCGCTTAGCAAACACCAAACTTTTAAATCATTAGGGTTTCTGCCCGGAAAGATTCACGGGGTGACTTTCCAGAACAACTAAAATACCGCCGCATGTTTTGTTTCCAAAGTATCCACCTGCTTGTAACTTACACAATCCCAAACCGGGCACACATGTTTGCACAGCAAGCAGCCGACACACCGCTCCTCATCAACGCTGGCTTTCCGTTTTTCAGCATCGAAGACAATGGCCTGGTTGGCACCATCATGGCAGGAGATATAACATTGTCCGCAGCCGATGCACTTATCCTGGTCAATAACCGAAACTACCTGGTAGCGTGTATTAAAGTCGGAAGGATCTATAATCTTGTTGGCGGCTTTGCCAATGATTTCATCCAGGGATGAAATATTATGGTCGATCATAAAATCTGTGAGGCCTTCAATCATGTCTTCAACTATGCGGTAGCCATATCTTAAGATCCCCGTGGTAACCTGAAGGTTTGTCGCACCAAGCAGCAAAAAGTGCAAGGCATCTTTCCAGGTTTCGATACCGCCAATGCCTGAGATGGGCAGTCCTAGTGGCTTGGCGTTGTAGAGGTCGGAGACAAAACGCAAAGCAACGGGTTTTACCGACGGCCCCGAAAATCCTGTGGCAGCCGAATGACCGTAAATATTAGGTAGGGGCGTGAAATTTTCAATATCGATATCAGTGATGGCTTTGATGGTATTGATGGCCGAAATGGCGTCAGCACCACCTTCTTTAGCAGCCAATGCAACCGGGATCATGTCGGTGATATTTGGGGTCATCTTTGCCATAACGGGAAGGTTACAGGCCTTTTTCACCACCTCGGTAAATCCGGCAACGGCATGAAAATCCTGACCTACCCGGTGGCCCGCGTCTTTACGTGCCATCTGCGGACAGGAGAAATTCAACTCCAGCATATCAGCTCCTGCATCTTCCGACATTTTTGCCAATTCGGCCCAGTCTTCATCCGTATAGCCCATAATACTTGAAATTAGGATTTTCTTAGGATAATTCTTTTTCAGCCAGGCGATATCTTTGATATTATCGGCAATGGGCCGGTCGGTGATTTGCTCGGCATTTTGCAAACCGACAAACCGTTTGTCCATGTAATTATACACGCTCAAGCGTGGTGAGGGCATCACGATTTTGAAACTTTTTTCGAGGCCCAGGGTTTTATAAACGATGCCTCCCCAGCCTGCATCAAAGGCCCTGGCGCACATTTCGGCATGGTTGCCCACCGGCGATGACGAGAGGCAAAATGGGTTTTCGAATTCGACACCGCAAAAATTGATGTTTAGGGTCGGGGGTATTTTTTTATTTGTTGATGGAATGGACACAGAGGCATGGTGTAGAGACGCACGGCCGTGCGTCTCTACCCTACCCCTACCGTTCAAAAATTCATTCATTTTTTTCGCGGCCATTTTTCCTTCGGCAACTGCCTGAACAACTGTTGCGCCGCCATTCACTACATCACCACCGGAAAATACGCCGGGAATGTTTGTTTCGAAATTATCATTGACAACAACAATTCCTTTTCCTTTGGTTTCAATCCCTTTGACAAAATGTGCTACTTCTTCACCGGGTTTCGTCCCGATAGCCTGAATTACCAAATCCACATTGATATTAAATTCAGTACCATCAATTTGTTTTGCGTTATCAGGGATAAATTTCCCAGCTTCAATCCAGTCGATTTCTATTCCTTTCAACTTGGTGAGTGAATCATCTTCAGCGACAACACCCGTAACTTTTGAACCGGCTTTAAAAACAATATCCATTGTCCGGGCCAGTTCTATTTCTTCCTTGTCGGCTGGCAACTCATTTAAATGTTCAAGGGAGATAAGATAAACTCTGCTGGCACCATTGGATTTTGCAGTAATTGCCGAGTCGATGGCCACACTTCCACCACCTATGATTGCTACATTTATATTTTCAAGAAGTTTTTCTTCATCGCCAGATTTAAATTGCCGCAGGAAACTGATGTAATCTGTAACATTGGAATAATCATTTAGCAAATCCAGTTCAAAGGGTACGCTCAATCCCGTGCTGATAAAGACCGCTTTGAAACCTTCATTCAGTAAATCGGTAACTGCATCTTTTGAATCTATCTCCGAATTGTACCGGATTTCAATACCCTGGTCTATCAGGTTTTTTATATCCCGTTCGATGGCTTCATCGGGCAATCTGAAAGATGGGATATTCCATCTGGGCACGCCACCGGCAGATTCTTCTTTTTCAAAAATGGTAATATCATAATTTAGCTTTGCCAATGCAGATGCGCAGCCAATACCTGCTGGTCCTGCACCAATAATTGCAACTTTGCCTTCCGTTTTTTGGCTTTTTTCCAATGGTTCAAGCCCTTGCTGCTTTCCATATTCCGATGCAAATCGTTGCAATCCGCTAATGTTGATGGGATCTTCCAGCGCTATTACGCTGCATTTCTGTTCACATAATTTTTCAACCGGGCAGACAAAAGAACATGTGCTTCCCAGTGGATTGTTATCTCGGATTGTACGGGCAGCGCCTTTGTAATTGTAAAACTTAATTTGCCTGATAAACTTCCCGGGATCGGTTCCCGCCGGGCAGCCCTCGCTGCATGGGGCATCATGACAAAGCAAGCAACGGTTGGCTTCCTTGATGGCATCCTGTAGGCTCAAGGGCTCGCGCATGCTTTTGAATTCGTGGATTTTTTCGCGGTTTATGTTCTTTTTCATGTTCGTGTTTTTTTAAATTCAGGTAATCGGTAAATGGTGATCGGTAATCGGATTTGACCTCATAACTGATTACCAACTACTGATAACCTATCACTTACTACTGATTATTTTTTAAACAAAATTTGTCAGCTTTATCAATCATCGAATTCAACATTTTTCCGACTGAGGCGTATCGCTCCAGCAGATCATTATTTAGCTCTTGGGAAATATATTCACAATCAAGTGCTGTTTCAATCCAGTGCTGGGTTTCTTGCTGCTCACCATCCGAGTCGGTTAATTTACTCACAAAATGTTTTATATATCGGCGTTTGGCCCATGCCTCAGCAATTTGGGCACCAACCGAACGTGATGATCTCCTTATCTGATCAGTTAAAGAATACATTTCCTCTTTCGGGAAATCCTTGGTCGTTTCAAAGATTTCACAAGATAATTGCCTTGCCAATTTGTAAACTTCCAGATCCCTAAAACTTTTAGCATATTCCATCTTTTAAATGTTTAGTTATAGTAAATATTTATTACAAATCACTGACTACCGATCACCTCTTACCGACTACCGATTACCTCTTACCGACTACCGTTCACCTCCTCCCTCTACAACTCTACAATCTCATCATAAGTCTCCGGCCTTCGGTCCCTGAAAAACTGCCATGTTGAGCGAACATCATCAATCATATCCAGATCAAATTCCGTTACCAAAAGTTCATCATCCTCTTCTGAAGCTTCTGCAAAGATTTTTCCACGGGGATCAACAAAATAGGACGTGCCATAGAATTTACCAAGGTTCCAGGGCTTTTCTATTCCCACCCGGTTGATGCAGCCCATAAAATATCCATTGGCCACTGCATGGGCAGGCTGTTCCAATTTCCACAGATATTGCGATAATCCCGCAACTGTTGCTGATGGATTGTAAACGATTTCAGCGCCGTTCAACCCAAGTATTCTCGCCCCTTCCGGGAAATGGCGGTCGTAGCAAATATAAACCCCTACCTTGGCATATTTTGTTTCAAAAACCGGGTAACCCATATTACCGGGACGAAAAAAGAATTTCTCCCAAAACCCCGTTGTGTGCGGAATGTGTTTTTTGCGGTACTTCCCAAGGTATTCGCCGCCGGCATCAATAACAGCAGCAGTATTGTAAAACAATCCCGACATCTCTTTTTCATAAATTGGCACAACAATGGCCATATCATATTTGCGGGCATACTCCTGCATACGTTCCACCGTTGGCCCTGGAACGGCTTCTGCAGACTGGTACCACTTTTTATCCTGACCCGGACAGAAATAGGGTGTGGTGAAAATTTCCTGCAGGCAGAGTATTTGCACTCCTTTTCGACCCGCTTCCTCGATGTAAGGAATGTGCTTTTGAAACATCGCCTCTTTTATTTCTTCAATCGTCCCTTCACCTTCGGTAAGGGCGAGGCTCATTTGGATTAATCCAGACTTTACAATTCGTGGCATAGTTTATAGTTTTTGTTATTTATCTAAAATGATTTGTAACTTTTCTATGAGTAGTTTTTTATCTGGGAGGTACAATTGATATGTTGATACAAACATTTGTGAGCTAATATTCCCTAAGGCATATTCAACCAAAATATCATCTTTAATTGCTGATAATATTATGCCTACTGGTTGATTTTCACCTTCTACATTTTCTTCTTTTTCAAAATAATTCAAATAGAGGTTCATCTGCCCCACATCTTTATGGCTAACTTCCCCAAGCTTCAAGTCGAATAAAACAAAGCTCCTCAGAATTCGATGATAAAACACAAGATCAACACGATGATGTTTATTAGAAATGGTAACGCGGTACTGACGGCCTACAAATGTAAAGCCTTTACCTAATTCCAAAATAAAGTTTTGGAGTTTGTCAAGTAAGGCTTTTTCAAGGTCTGACTCAGTGTATAGACTTTGTTCAGGTAGGTTGAGGAATTCAAAAATGTAAGGGTCTTTTATCAGGTCGTTTGCTGATGATATCACCTGCCCTTTTTTTGCCAGTTCCAAAACTCCTTCTTTATCTTTGCTTAAGGCCAGGCGATGAAATAACGCGGAATTGATTTGCCGCCTTAATTCCCGCACTGACCATTTTTCATTTCCACTTTGCTTTTCATAAAAATTGCGCTCCAATGCATCATCAATTTTCAGTAATTCGCAATAGTGTGACCATCCTAATTGGTGAGACGGTGTTTCACTAATTTCGAATTGTCCAGACACTGTCTGGAATTTTTCGATAGCAGGGTCAGCTTGTTTTGTTGCGCTTTGAGTAATGCGGATATCTCCACGTTGTTTCAAAACGAATATTCCAGACAGTGTCTGGAATTTTTCATAATAAAGAAATAACCTTCTGAAATTGAAAATATTCGATTTAGAAAACCCTTTTCCAAATTTGGCTGTTAAATCTTTTGAAAGTTGAATAAGTAAATTACTACCATACTCGGCCTTTGATTCTCCCCTTTGCTCATACTCCACAATGTACCTCCCGATTTCCCAATAGGTTTGTACAATATGGTAATTTATTGCAATGGCTGCTTGTTGCCTGCCTTGTTGCAGTAATTGATCTATACTATTGATGAGTTGATGGTATGTGTTCGATGGTTTTTTCATTGGCGAAAGATTTTACATCGGAATCCCCCTTTTCAGGAATTTCCCATATCCCTTTTCAATCAAAACTTTCTCATCATCAATGGCAAGCTTTCCACGTAGGAGAACTGTTTTTGTTTTTCCAATAACTTTCCATCCTTCATAAGCTGAATAATCACAGCGGTGATGATGGGTTTTTGCGGAGATGGTGTGCTTTTTATCAGGATCGAAAATGACAATATCGGCATCAGAGCCAACTGCAATGGTTCCCTTTTGTGGGAATAAACCAAAGGTTTTTGCCACATTGGTGGAGCATATTTCTACAAGCTTGTTGGCAGTGATCCGGCCTTTTTTTACGCCTTCCGAAAACAATAACTCGATTCTATGTTCCAACCCTGGTGCCCCATTTGGGATTAAAGTGAAATCGTGTTCACCTTTCAGTTTATCGCTCCACATAAAGGGGCAATGGTCGGTGCCGACAGTTTGCACCAATCCCTGATCTATTCCTGCCCATAAACTTTCCTGGTCTTTCTTTTCCCTGATGGGCGGGCTCATCACCCACTTTGCCGCATCACTTTTTTTATACACCGAAGCATCCAGCAACAGATACTGTGGGCAAGTTTCTACCAACACTTTTTGGTTGCGCTTGGTGGCTTCACGGACCTTGTTCAACGCTCCTTCGCAGGTCATGTGGACGATATAGGCATTTACATCAGAAAGGTATGCGAGATCAACAAATCGGCCGCTGGCTTCGGTTTCGGTGATTTCGGGTTGCGATAAGTAATGATACCAGGGCGAGAGTTTTCCTTCGGATTTATGTTTCGCCACGAGGTAATCGATCATATCGCCATTGGTAGCATGAACAGCAACCAATCCACCGTATTTTTTCACTTCATTCATTATGCCGATCATCTGCATATCATCAATCATCAGCGCACCTTTGTAGGCCATAAAGGTTTTGAAAGAAGTAATTCCCTCATTTTCGATCATGTCCTTCAATTCTACTTTTACATTATCGTTGTAATCAGTAACACAGATGTGAAACGAATAATCGCCAAATGCTTTCCCTTGTGCCCTTTCTTTCCAAATCTCCAGTGCTTCATGAAGTGACCCACCCCGCTTTTGAATGGCATAATCAATCACCATTGTTGTGCCACCAAACAATGCAGCGCGTGTCCCGGTTTCGTGGTCGTCGCTCGAAAAGGCACCCATAAATGGCATATCAAGGTGAACGTGGGGATCGATGCCTCCCGGAAAAACCAGCATTCCTGATGCATCAATGGTTTTATCAGGAATAACTTTCATGTCGGTGCCAATGGCTTTAATACTTTCGCCTTCGATGTAAATATCGGCAACATAATCGTCTGTTGCGGTGATTATCCTTCCGTTTTTTATTAAGGTTGACATGGGATATGTGTTTATGGTTTTATACTTCGCTGCTATACGTTCGAAGTTTATTTTTCGATGAAACACTTCCTCAAAAAAGGAAAATTTTAAGAACTAAAAAAGCTGATCGAAAAACTTCGAACTAACATTGGATTATCTTTTTGTCCTTTGATATTGATTACCACGCGATAGCTGTCAGACAGTTTCGCAGCTATATATTAGTAAGAATGCATTATTAGTTCTCTGTTATTCTTTTAGATAAACGGGCAACTGTCTGACAGCTTGCTAAGTTGTCATCTATCACCCGTCACCCGACACTTCTTCTATTCTCTACTAAACTCTGACAGGTTCTATCGAACTCTGTCAGGCTTTGGTATCCAACATCCGTCATCCGTCATCCGTCATCTGTCACCCGTCACCCGGCTTCCTAACAACAATACCCATCCGCTATCGAAACGGCTTCCGAAATAATTCCCAGCCCTTCGTCAATTTGGTCTTTGGTAATGCACAACGGTGGGGCAATAAATATCCAATTCCATCTCACGAAAGTGAACATGCCCAATTCACGGATTTTGGCTGCCATCTTATTGGTAACTTCCATCTCATCAGGTTTGGCATTCCAGGGTGTAATGGGTTCTTTGGTCTCACGATTCTTCACAAGTTCAATAACCCCAAATAATCCAGTGTTCCGGTAATCGCCAATTGAAGGATGTTTACGAATCATGCCCTCCATTCGCTCATCAAGGTATTTGCCCATTTTTATAGCATTTTCAAGCAAATGTTCCTCTTCATAAACTTTGATAGTGGCAAGGGCAGCAGCACAGCCAACAGCATGGGCTGAGTAAGTCAGGCCCAAGGGCAGGGGAACATTATCGAAGTGATTGGCAATGGTATCGCTAACGATAATTCCTCCAAGGGGGATGTAACCCGAAGTCAAACCTTTGGCCATACAAATGATGTCGGGCACCACACCATGGTTTTCAATACCAAACCATTTGCCCGTACGGCCAAAACCGCTCATTACTTCATCGTCGATGGTCAGGATTCCATATTTGTCAGCAATAGTTTTCACCTTTTCCCAGTATCCTGGAGGGTATTTGATGCAGCCTGAGGATCCGGATTCACCTTCCAGGATAATCGCAGCAATGCTATCGGGATTTTCAAACTGAATGATCCTCTCAAGTTGATCGGTGGCTTTTTCAGCGCATTCTTCAGGAGTCTTGCTTCCCCAGGGGCAACGATAAAAATAGGGGTTTTCGATGTGGATGATGTTTGGCATGGCCTGGCTATCGATTGGAAATTTCCGGGGGTCACCACCAGCAGACATGGAAGCGTAGGTAGCACCATGATAGGAACGGTAAAGAGCAATAATCTTGTGTCGTCCGGTGTAAACCCTGGCAAGCTTTATTGCATTTTCGATGGCATCGGCACCACCCAGGGTGAAGAAAGTTTTATTCAAATTACCCGGCGCAATTTCCGCCAGTTTTTTTCCAAGCTTACCACGAACTTCGGTAATCATTCCTGGAAAAACATAGCTCACCTCTTCCATCTGTTTTTTGACCGCTTCAGTAATCGCAGGGTGGCCATGGCCGATGTTAACATTCATCAGTTGCGATGAAAAATCCAGATAGCGTTTCCCATCCCTGTCGTAAACATACAAACCCTTGGCCCTTTCGACACTAATGGGGTTTTGCCCCGCCTGCTTCGACCAGGAGAAAAGCGTGTAATCGAGGTTGTTTTTTAAAATTTCATCTTTATTAGAAGTGTTGCTCATTTCTATATTTTGTTAATGGTTTTATTGTTTTGTGTTTTGATGATAATGTCATTTACTTCGCTGTCATTGGGCTGCGCCGTCATTTAGCTTCGCTGTCATTGATTGAATGACTACAAATGACAACCAATGACCATCAATGACTTTTTCGAATTCTAACTCATCCAATCACTCTTTTCTTGTTTTTTCCACTTCGTGGTTATTTTTTTCAATTGGGTCCAGAATTCAATTCCTCCCTTACCTGTGAGGTCGCCCGCCCCGAATTTTGAATCGTTCCATCCACCGAAGGAAAAGGGTTCCCGAGGCACTGGCACACCAATGTTTACACCAATCATCCCGGCGCTGGCACGGCTTGCTAGTTCATCGGCCAGGCCACCATTTTGGGTAAAGGCAGAGGCAGCATTCCCGTAAGGTGAATTATTTTCTATAGCAATGGCTTCATCCGGATTGTTAACATGGACAATTTCGAAAACCGGCCCGAACACTTCCTCTTTGGGCATATCTGAAGGCTTGGCATATTCAATGATAGTTGGCCCCAAGTAATACCCGTTCGGATCGACATCCCCTTCAACTTCTGCTTTTCTACCATCAACCAAAATTTTGGCACCACTATGTTCAGCCTTATTGATATAGTTGATAATGTTGTTTTTGGATTCGTTTGAAATGATTGGCCCCAAATTTAAGCCGGGAATAATTTTTCTTGTCTTTTCACATAAAGCGTTGATGATATGACTTACATCACCCACGGCAACCATCACCGAAGCAGCCATACATCTTTG
>CAZBDF010000080.1:0-13275 GCA_964490385.1 uncultured Lentimicrobiaceae bacterium
CTTCACTGATCTTTCGACCAACAATCCAACAAGCTGGGAATGGACTTTTGATGGTGCCGAAACCGCATCTTCAAACTTGCAACATCCAACAGGAATTATTTACAATAATACCGGCATCTTCGATGTGGCCCTGACTGTTACAAATGCTTTTGGATCGGATACTGAAACCAAAACGGATTATATCACAGTTGAAGAATTATCCGGTGTAATTGCTGATTTTTACGGTGATCCTACTACCATCGAAAAAGGCGAAATTGTCCGGTTTTATAATTTAGCTTCGGGCTATATCGGGACATATGAATGGGAATTCGAGGGAGCTTCTTCATCCATTTCATACCAGCCAGATCCAGTTGTGTTATACAGCCAGGCCGGAATCTTCGATGTAAGGCTCATTGTATCCGGGCCAGATGGATGTGACACGCTAATTAAAGAGGACTATATCGAAGTAACGGAAGAAATCCTAAATTACCCACCTGGATGGGATTTTACACCTACCGGAATGCAGCATGCAATTGCTGTTCCCTTAGAAGCAAACCCAAGGATTTTTGAAATTCCGATAGAAGCAGGCGATTTTATTGGCGTCTTTTACTATGATGATTTTAATCAATTAAGATGTGGGGGCGCAACTGAATGGACCGGAACAGAAAATGTCCCGGTTGTTGCCTATGGTAACAACCCCTATTTTCCCTTAAAAAATGGTTTCTCGATAGGTGAAGAATTTCAATGGCGCATATATTCAATGAGCGATGCCAGGGATTATCCTGCAAAAGCTACCTACAATGATGCACTTGCGCTATCAAACGAATTCTATCCAATGGGGATGTCGGGGCTGACTGATTTGTTTGCAGGTGTAAAATTTGAAGTGCAGGTACCACAAGGCTGGAGTGGCATATCAAGTCCGGTTGATCCGTGGGATAAAAACATAGAAGATGTATTTTCGGACTCGTTTGATAAGCTGATTTTGTTGAATAATTTCGAGGGTATGGTGTGGCCTGAACAGGGCATCAATTCTATATTCAATTGGGATATCAGGTCGGGATATAACATTAAGGTAAGCGAAGATTTTGCGATCGAATTTAAAGGAGACGCCGAGGAAAACCTTGCTTTTGACATCCAACCTGGCTGGACTTTCTTACCTGTTCCTGTGCCATGCCAGGTGAACACCAGCGAGCTTTTTGCCGGGCACGAAAACGAAATGATGCTTGTTAGGGAAATATCTGGTTTTGGGGTTTATTGGCCGCAATACAATCTTAACACGCTTGAAAATCTATTGCCGGGGCATGCATATATGCTGATGGCTTTGGATGCATTTACACTGGATTTTGATCCTTGCAGCCCGATGGTGAAAAATATGTTCATACCTCCCCAAAACAGCCTTTCTTTAAATCCTGAATGGGGCCGGATTGATGCCACAAATGCGGCACACACACTTGCAATAACACCTGCTGCGTGCGTTGATTTGAAAGCGGGCGATATCGTTGGGGTGTTTGCCGGCAACGGGCAATGTTATGGCCAGGCCCGATATGAAAGCTTATCATTTGCTATTTCAGTTTTTGGGGATGATGTTACAACAGCAATTACTGATGGATTCGACGGTGGTGAGCAATTCCACCTGATCCTGCACCGGCCAGATGAAAATACCAACTTCACCCTTGAAGTTGAATTCGATCAGTCATTACCAAATCAGGGCCAGTTTATGACGAATGGAATTTCTGCGATTACTGGTTTAAAACTTATCCCAACCGGATTTGGCACTTATAATATGAACAGTATCCGAATTCAGCCCAACCCTTCCAAAGGGGTATTTAATATTTCAGGAATTGAGAAGGTGGATAAGATCACCATTTTATCTCCTGAAGGACAAAAGGTTTATGAAAGCACCCATGATGGAACTTCTTCAATACAGGTGGATATTTCCAACTATCCGAAAGGTATGTACCTTATTAGGTTTGATAACAAGGAAAAGCCTGAAATCCGAAAGTTGATCATCAGGTAAACAAACTTTAATGAAGCCCCGAAATTGAAATCGATTCCGGGGCTTTTTTCTGCAATACAACTTGCTATTTCTATTTACATTAAATATTTTTACCGTCCTGAATAACAAAAAAATAGTGAAATATGAAAGTAAAAATTATAAAGTTTAGAAAAAACGTAACATCAAAATCCCTCATCCTTTCAGTATTTATTTGCATCGGACTGCAAACTGAAAGTTCCGGTCAACTGCAATCATACCTTAACAATATGGAGCAAGGGTATGATTTTTATTTCATACAACGAGAGATGCAGGCTTACCTCGACAGCCTTGAACATACCATGGACAGCTCCTTGTTTTATGCCGGTAGCGGACAGTTCAAAGAATTCAAAAAGTTTGAGAAACTTTGGATGCCCCGAGTATCGCCACATGGCGACTTCACAAAGTTCTTCGATGCAGAGTATAATTATTACACAAACCTGAAGGATTCGTATTCTTACCTTACTGAGGAGCCTTGGTACGAACTTGGCCCCAACAGTGCCAGTGGAGGGCAAGATGCATTTGATGGCAACGGGCCTGTTGAGTTTTTAACTTTTTTTGATGACGGCACTGCGGCTTCAACCCGTTACATGCTTACCGGCTCACTGCCGGGCGGCCTGTTTTATTCGACAGATTATGGGGAATCATGGAATAGCACAGGCACTGATACCCAATGGGAACAATCGGGTTGCGCATGGGCAGTTTTTCACCCAAGCAATCACCAGGTTTGGTACGCGGCCAGTAGCGGGAACGGTTCATCAAGCAGCAGCTGGATCGGACAAACTGGCGGCATCTTTAGGACTACTGATGAAGGGCAAACCTGGGATCAGATAGCAAACCATGAAGACCTGGACGGTGCATGGACAAAGATTTTCAAGTTACTTATTGACCCTGTTAATCCAACTACATTATATGCAGTTACCTCAAAAGGGATTTTTAAAACCACTAATTGTGAATCGGACACTGCAAGCTGGGCACATGAATTGCAACATTTTGCCTACGACCTTGAAATGAGGCCCGACACCAACAATGTACTTTATTGCACTGCCTATACCGACACTTTGTGGAATATTATGGTTTCAAATAATTACGGGGAAGACTGGAGTGCCTTATCAGCACAGCCTGATTCTTTAACAATTGACGATACCGATGAACAGTTTTACACCATAGAAGTTTCAAAAGCCAGGCCGGATTACCTTTACTGTATTGCACGGGATACTACCTCCTATACCTATTATTTTAATGATCTGGCTAGCCCTTCCGGCTGGATTTATATTGACAATCAGGATGATGGTTTTGGTTATGGCGGGGGGCATGGTTTTGGCGTGGAGCAGGCATCTGATGGTGAAGAATTTCTTGTTTCAAAGAGTACGATTTTAGGGAAGTATAGTATTATTACAGGATTCTTTAATGATTTTATCTTCCCATCTCATTCTGATGTTGAAGATGTGGTTTATCACCCTTATAATTTCAGGGAAGTATGGGCATGTACCCACGGTGGAGTAGAGAAATCGCTTGATGGAGGGACTACATGGGAAGCAAAATATTACGGCTTGGGCGTGGGCCAGGTTGAAAAAATGGCTACTTCTTACTCCGACCCAAAGTTTGTTATGGCCGGCCTGTACCATGATGGCACCCAGCTTACCGACTTAGAATACCAACCCGCCTGGGAACCACCCTGGAAAGGATGCGTATGGGGCGATGGGATGAAACCCTTGATAGACAATATTAACCCCAATCACATGTGGGCATCATATCAACATGGTGGGTGGTCATATTCAAGTTCATCTTTTAATTCAACTCCAACCGGTGTATTTAATAATGGCGGGGCCTACTGGCAATCCATTGGTGTACTCAATAAACAGAACCCGGCTGTTTTCTTCCGTAATAAATTTATCGACACTCTCAGGCTTAAAGAGGAAGTTTACCGTGCTACCAACCGTGGCCTGGAAAGTGGGAACAATGAATTTATCTCATCTTTCGACACGCAATTGCAACTACCTGCCACAACCCTTGTAAACATTCTTGGCCTATATACACCCTACAACATTGAAGATTACCTTGTAGCTTTTTTGTCTGATTTGGACACCAGTGATGTTAGGACATGGCATGTACTAAGAACTACAAATGCAAACGCTGACTCAAGTGAGGTTACCTGGGAGGAATTGCCTGTACCCGAAACCGGCACATGGATTACGGCCATTGATTTCGACCCGGACAACCCCGATATTATGTACCTTGCCCGTGCCTCATCAGATGACTATGTTGCCGACTCGATGATTTTCAAGCTTGATTTTTCAAATCCTTCTGTTCCTGTTTTCACAGATTTGACTTTTAACCTTCCCTTAACAGCAATAGGGGAGAATTGTCTTGCCGCCGACAAAACAGGCGATGGCGCGCTTTATCTTGCCACGGAATTTGGGGTGTTTTATACCAACAACAACTTACAAAACAATACCGGTAATGAATGGGTACTCGTGGGCACCGAACTGCCTCATGTTCCCAGCAATGGTATCGAAATAAATTACCCAAGCAATACCCTAAGGGTGGGCACCTGGGGAAGGGGCGTGTGGGAATTGCCACTGCCCTGCCCCTATAACACGCAAGACCTTGTGATTTCGGAGGACACCACCTGGAATACTTTTATCCGTATGGATAGGGATATTGTAGTCGATTCGGGTGCTGTGTTAACCATTGCAACTGGTGCAGAAATTGCTTTCCCTGATAATGCAAAAATCACCGTCCTCCCAGGTGGAAAGCTTGTCCTCGATGGCGGCACCCTTACCAACCTTTGCTACCACATGTGGAAAGGTGTAGAAGTATGGGGCGACCCGGCGCTGGCCCAAAACCCGGCCAACCAGGGTATTCTTGTAATAATAAACGGGAGTATAATAGAAAATGCCCTAGTAGCCGTACGCCTTGGCAAAACCATTGTGCCCGATGGCGGCGGAGGTGAAATAAGTTATGGCAATGGTGGCGGGCTGATATTTGCCGCCAATGCCAATTTTAGGAACAATTGCACCGGTGTGGCCTTTGAAGCCTACCCAAATAACAACATCAGCTATTTCAACCGTTGCACTTTTGAAACCACCAAACAATTGCCCGATGATAAGCTTCCACAAAACCTATTGGTACTCAACTCGGTTGTAGGGATCGACATAAAAGGTTGTACTTTCCAATTTTCAGGCGATATGATTACGCAATACACTGAACGTGGAAATGGGATTTATAGCTTTAACTCCTCATTTACTGTTGACGAAATTTGCACCAGTGGCACCACACCTTGCACTGCTTACCAGGCCACAACCTTTAATAAACTCAACTACGGCATTAAGGCCTATGGCATTTCTACCAGCCGCAGTTGTTCTGTAACTAACTCCAATTTTGCTGGTAATAAAAGGGGAGTGTATTTAAGTGGCATATCATTGCCCGGTATAACATCCAATGAGTTTACGGTGTTGTCCGATACAATTGATGCCTACGGTTTGTATCTTGACCAATGTAATGCATATTGCGTAGAAAATAATTACCTGATCAGTCCAAATGAGGGTAGTTCTTTAGGTATCGGCCTTATTGTAAACCAATCGGGCGGCGAGCCCAATGAAATTTACAGGAACACTTTTGAAAGGGTGGAATACGGCATACTGGCCCAAAATGAAAACCGTGATGCCCGTAGCGGCACAGGGCTGGTACTTAAATGCAACCAATACGATGATTGCTCCTACGACCACGTAGTTACCTGGGACGGCCTGTTTATGAACCAAAGTGCCGGTATTGCCGAAAGCCAGGGTTCATCCAGCTCAAATGCCGAAGGCATGGCCGGCAACCTCTTTCACATACCACCCGGGCCTGTTAACGACGACTTCGATGATATTAACAATGAAGCAAACCATATTACCTATTATTATCCAGAGAACTATACTGATAGTGATGTTGAACCCGTTGATTATACTGAAAACACGGTTACCTTGGATGGTGAAGTTATTGTACCAAATGATTGGACTTTTGAAGACGGCTGCCCCCCATCCGAGGAGCCCGGTGGTGGAGGGGCAGGTGAAACCAGGGGGAAAATGGAAAGCACGGAACTAAAGATAGACTCAACGCAAAATCTTCTGATACTGTTAGTAGATGGTGGAAATACCGAAAACCTGCAAACCAATGTTGACAACAGCGCACCACCTGAAACCATGCAGGTATATACCGATTTGATGAACAAATCGCCATACCTGAGCGATACAGTGGTAAGTACTGCCATCTTAAAAGAAGATGTATTGCCCGGGGCAATGATACGCGACATTATGGTTGCCAATCCAAACACAGCCAAATCCGGTGAGCTGATGAACAAGCTTGATGAACGCCTAAACCCCTTACCCGGATATATGAAAGCCCAGATACTGGCCGGGCGCAGCATTGTTTCAATCAGGGAAGAAACCGAGTCGAGGCTAGCGGCATTTAAACTCCAAAGGGCAAAACATTTTAATGCACTGCAAAGGTATTACCTGAACGATACAATTGACCCCGAGGCCTCCGTTGACAGCCTTACCCTTTTGCTCCATAATGAGAATAACCTTAAAGCTAAATATCAACTAGCATTTCTGGAGATGGAGATGGGGGAATGGGCCGAAGGGCTTGCCGTGCTGAACAGTATCCCTGAACAGTTTGAACTATCCAGCGAAGAAATTTTAGCACATTCACAAATCACATCATACTATTCCTTGCTGCATGAATTGGCACAGCAGGGCAATAATGTTTCAAATATTGATAGCACACAAATTAGTTCACTTGCACAAATGCAAGCTTACCAAAGTAGTATGGCAGGCGTGTATGCCAGGAATATACTGCTGGCCTTAAACCTTATTAGCTACGATGAGCCCATCCTTTTGCCCGACTTGTTAAAATCGGCAGAAGCAATGGATGAATACATTGAAATTTTAAGCAAGGCCAACGATGCCCCGGCACGATTAAAAGCGCAGCCCAACCCGGCAAGGGACTATATTATTGTTGAATACGAGCTTGAAAAGGAAATTGATGCGTTGATTGAGGTAAGGAATTTGGCAGGCCTTGTAAGGTATTCGAAGAGTGCCACAAACCAACAGGATCAGTTTACCATTGATACACGCAACTGGAAGGCCGGGTTTTATATTGCAACATTAACACTCAACGGCAGGTTGGTTGAAAGTGTAAAGTTTACAGTAATTGATTAATTTCTAAATTGCTTATATCTTCATTTTTTGGTGCAACTTTATTTGTAATTTGCAAGTATGAAAACAACAATATTTTATAAAAACAAACGGTTTATTTCAATTATTATCTTTTTATTTTTAAACTCAATTTTGTTTGCGCAGATAAGAACTGAAGCATATTTTGGCCTGTCGGGCCGAACTGATGTGAGCAAAGATATACTTGAGATGTACGATAAAGGTTATTATATTTCAGGAGGATTTGAAGGAAGCGGAGACCATCACTTTGGGTGGAATATTAAAACTGACAAAAACCTTGAACTACTTTACGACAAAGTTTTCGAACATTCTTTGTGTACTGTTGGCAACTTTGCGTCAGTTAGTGATGAAACTGGAAATATTTATGTGTCTGGTTATGCCACTATATCAGGTGGCTGGCCATTTGTTGCCAAAATAGATTCATGTGGGAACAAAGTCTGGTGCAAAATACTTCAATACGAAGGTGAATTTGAAGATGGATTTAATATTGATATTTTAGTTACTAAAGACAACAAAATCATCGTTTTGGTAAATTTCGACTCAGAAGAAGAAATAGATAAACTACATTTGGTTGCTTTAAATGAACAAGGTGATGTTTTGTGGGTAAAACCATATGCCTCCAAAAATAATTATCCCTGGATACGGGAACAAAATGCATACTCTTTAACTGAGGTCAACAACGAATATTACATTTCAGGCTATTGCTACTGGCCTTATCCCAATGACACCACTCATTTCTTTCTTCGTCCATTATTCATAGGCATTGACAGTTTGTTCCAGGAAAAATGGATTTTGCCCTTTTATGCTTTGGATTCTGTATTTGGTAACGCATATTGCAGTATAAAACTAAATGACTCTATTATCATGGGGGTTGGAAAAAGAAGGTTGCCGGATAATGAAGTCAACTCATTACTAATGTTCTATACGATTAATGGAGATGAGTTAGGATATAATCAAATTTTTAATGAACAAATTGGCCTTGATATCAAAAGGAATCATATTAGGGATATTGAAAGAATAAATGAATCATATTTCATTGTTGGTGTTTATTATGGCTCTGAGAACTCTGATAATCCTGTTGGTGAGTTTGTTATTGATACTTCTGCTAACTTATACAAGTATCAGTCACATCCCAATACGGTATCTGAACCAAGCATAACGAAAACATATGATGGTAATTATGTATTTGCCACGTCTATTAAGGAAAACAAGGGCGATAAAGATATCTACGTTTACAAATTAGACGAAAACCTCAACGATGTTCCCTTTGACCCTACGCCGCATACCTACGACAGTTTATGCCCCGGTGGTATTCAATCGGGCACTACCAGTTTAGATGATTGCTGGGTATGGACAGATGTAGGTGAGGCCCCCGGCCCCGGCCAATACTACGAAAGCATCCGCTGGATACCTGTTAAAGCATATCCCAATCCGGTAAAGGGCGGCAAGGTAACTTTCGAGTTTGAAAACACGGAGCACCATTACAACATGGAGCTACACATTTACAACAACACGGGCTTAGAAATCCACAGCCAAAGAATTTACAAAGGCCAGCAAGATACGGATGTAAATGTTACGGGGTGGGGCAAAGGTGTTTACATCGCCGTTATTTACAGCAATGGCGGGGCTGTGGGCAAGTGTAAGTTTGTGGTAGGATAGAGAAATTTTGAATGATGAATTTTGAAGTAGGGAATGGAAAACTGGCAAGACAAAGAAGCAATTGGCGATTGATGATTAACGATTGTTGACATGTTGACCTTGCTTCATTCAAGCATTCAGTCATTCTCGTATTCACTCATTCAAGGATTCAAAGATTCAACAATTTAACAATTCAACCATTCATTCATTCTCGCATTCTATCATTCTCACATTCCATCCTTCCAAATAAAACCTACATTTGCAAAAAGCGAATTTATCATGTTGTTTAGCGATATCATCGGACAGGAAAAGATAAAGGAAAGACTGGTTCAAACCGTAATTGAGAACCGTATAAGCCATGCACAGTTGTTTTTTGGAGGCGAAGGCAGGGGCAAATTATCAATGGCTATTGCCTATGCTCAATTTGTGAATTGCCGCGACAGCGAGCGCTTTGCCAGTAAAGACTCGTGTGGGAAATGTCCTTCATGTATCAAATATAACAAACTTGTACATCCCGATCTTCATTTTGTATTTCCGGTGGCCACCAACAAAGAGGTAAAAGAAAAACCCCTGAGCCAGAATTTCATGGTCCATTGGCGGGAGTTGCTCATCCAAAACCGCTACTTTGTCACGCTAAACGATTGGTACGATAAGATTGATATCGAACGCAAACAGGCTGGCATCAATGTGCACGAAAGTAATCAGGTCATCAGAACGCTCAACTATACCAGTTACGAATCGGAATACAAGGTGATGGTAATTTGGATGGTTGAAAAGCTGAATTACCAGGCAGCACCAAAATTGCTGAAAATTATTGAAGAACCACCCGACAAAACCCTGTTCCTGCTTATTTCTGAAAATCTCGACAAAATCATACCAACCATTCTTTCGAGGACACAATTGGTAAAATTCCCAAAAATTGATGATACTGCGCTGATAAATGCTTCAGAAGCATTTTTGGGCCTCGACCATAATCAGGCGATTAATACGGCAAGGATTGCCAATGGAAATTTCAGGGAGGCAATGAGGCTTGCCAACCGGGGCGATGACAATTACGAAGGCTTTGAAAAATTTGTAACATGGATGCGAATGTGCTATGCAGCAGATGTACCGAAAATAATATCTTTTTGCGACAGCATGGGTCGCGAAAGCCGGGAGAGCTTAAAGGAATTCTTGCAATCGGGCATGGAGGTTTTGCGCTCTTGCCTTGCTATGAATTATACCAGTCCTGAATTGATGAAAATAAGAGAAGCTGAAATGGATTTCATGAAAAAGTTTTCGCCTTTTGTTAACGGTGCCAATATTGTACAATTTTCGGAGGAGTTTAATCAGGCCATTTTTCATATCGAACGAAATGCCAGTGCCGGACTGGTTTTGCTCGACCTTTCGCTTACGGTTGCTAAATTGCTGAAGATAAAACCGGCATGATCTTTTCTTGAAAAATATTTATTCCGAACCTGACTAACAGAATCTACCCAAATCAGTGCAATCCGTGTCATCTGCGTTCTATTCAAAATTTGCCATATAGCGGAATTCAAATTTTCCCGCCAATTAAAACCAAACAATTACTACTTTTGCGAGTTCACCCACTGCAAAGTTTTGTGGGAAAATTGAAATAATATGGACGATAAAGAACTTGAATATAACGAGCATAATCATAATCGCTTTCTTAGCCGTGGGTGTTGCCATCCGCCACAGCTCTACAACGACAATGCAAATATAGCCGAGCACAGGTGCTGCAAACTTGACAGTTACGATTGGCTGAAAGACCTTTCACTTCCTGAAGATCAGGAGGTATTTGACTGTGTAGAAATCCGGTTTAAAAACAGCCGGAAAGAATTTTTCAGGGTTTACCCCGATATGAAACTCATTACAGGAGATATCGTTGCTGTGGAAGCAAGCCCCGGGCACGACATTGGGATTGTTACACTTACAGGTGAGATTGTGAGACTTCAAATGCGGAAAAAAAAGGTCAACCCAAAATCGGAGACCATAAAGAAAGTTTACCGCAGGGCGCGGCTCACCGACATCGAAAAATGGCTGAATGTAGTTGACCTTGAAGAACGTGTAAAAATCAGGGCGCGCAAAATTACCCGCAACCTCAACCTTTCGATGAAGGTAAATGATGTGGAGTACCAGGGCGACGAAACTAAAGCGATTTTTTATTACACCGCCGAAGACAGGGTTGACTTTAGGGAACTGATAAAAGTACTTGCCGAAGAATTTAAGGTGAGGATTGAAATGCGCCAGATTGGCGCCCGGCAGGAAGCTGCCAGGCTGGGCGGAATTGGTTCGTGTGGACGCGAGCTTTGCTGCTCTACCTGGTTAACTAACTTCAATTCTGTATCAACCAGCACTGCGCGAACCCAGCAATTATCGCTTAACCCACAAAAACTTGCAGGACAGTGCGGAAAACTGAAATGTTGCCTGAACTACGAAAACGATGTTTACATTGATGCCTTAAAGGAGTTTCCAAAATTCGATACTGTCCTGAAAACCAAAAAAGGGGATGCATATTACCAAAAATCCGATGTGTTTAAAAAAATCATGTGGTATTCGTACCAGGAAGATCAATTTAAATTATTGGCGCTCCCAACCGAAAAAGTCTTAAAAATCATTGAGCAAAACAAGCAGGGAGTTTTACCAGATCAACTTGAAGATTTTTCGGTTATCCACGAGCCCAAAAGCGAATTTGGTACTTCAGCAATAGTAGAAGAGGACATTAGCAGGTTTGATAAAATGGAGGAAAGGTCCAAAAAGAAAAAAGGTGGACGTGGCCGGAAAAATCCAAATCAAGGTAGGAGCAATAGCCAAAACAGGCAAGGCAACCAGGGAAGACAAAGCAACCCTGACAAAAAAGCCAATCAGAGAGTTGATAATAAACAAAAAGACGATGCCACCCAAAAAGGTGATGCTACCCAAAGAAGTGACAACAATAAGCCACGTGAAGGAAATCAGGGCGGGGGAAACAAGCAAAAAAGAGATAACACTCAACGCAGGGACAATAACCAACGGCGGGATAATAATCAACGACGCGATGGCAACCAGAACAGGGGCAACAGCCAAAGAAGGGACAATAATCCACGCAGGGGAAATAATCCCGGGCGGGAGAACAAGGGAAAGGACAAAAATCCTGAAGGTGAGAAGTAGTAAGAAATCATATTTCAAATAAAACAAACCAGCTTTGAGCGTGTTATTACCTCAAAGCTTTTTTTATGCCTGCGCAAAATACCCAATATGCAATTATACTTTTCGACGGGGTTTGCAATCTGTGCAATGGCTTTGTGCAATTTGTGATTAAAAACGACAGACAGGGATATTTCAAGTTCGCAGCCCTCCAATCGGAAGCTGGCAAGTCTTTGCTTTCTAAATTACATCCAAATCATAATAACCTGCCGGATAGCGTTATCCTGATTGAAAACCAAGAGGTCTATTTCAAATCAGAAGCAGCAGTAAGAATTTTCTCAAAGTTGAAAGGGCCGGTAAAATACCTGGCCTACTCAAAGTTTTTGCCATTGTGGATTCGTGATAAGGTGTATGATTTTGTTGCCCGAAACAGGTATTCATGGTTTGGCAAGAAGAACAGTTGTGTGGTGCCAGGCCCGGATGTTCAATCAAGGTTTTTGTGATCTACAAACATCAATCAGTAGAAGTGAAGTTGAGAGCTTGAGGTTTCCCAGGGCCGCCATCCCCTCGTACCTCTGCCATAGGCATCCCTATGGGAATGGCTTGCCTGCCTCGCCGGGCTTCGCCGTAGCTTCAGCAAGGCGAGCAAGGCGGGCATCCCTTTCACTCTGGGAGTGGGCTCAGAATTTGAAGGTCAAAGTTTAATTTGTCCTATCGCGTTTGTATGCACCCTTCGTCTCATTATATCATTTCCTCATTGAATCCTTGCCACCCCGCAAAGGTGGGATTTCCCCGTACGAAAGGGACAGGCGCTTCGCTCAACATTTCATCATTCAAGCATTCAATCATTCAAGCATTCATGCATTCATGCATTTCCCCCTTCTCCCCAGCCACAGCCTCTCCTGGATAAAGTTGCTTGCAGTACTTCAGCGATGGCGATGTAATGAATTCACCCAAGCCAAGGCTATCCCACATTTCATCCACCTTTTTTATGGTCTCAGCATTGTGTACAACCGTATTCGGCCACTCCCTTTCGAAGCCGTCAAGTTCAGGATACTTCCGTGTACCATCGATGGCCAGGCCATACATTGGATTTCCTTGTGTATCGTAAACATAATAACAATCCCGGGCTGGATCGATATTGTTGGCAACACGCCAGGCAATATCGCCAAAGTGTTGAAGATCGATTACATGTTCGGTATAAACAATGAACTTTACATTTTTTACAAGTCCCTTCGCTAACAAAGTATTGTGGAGCCATTTAACATGTCCCGGCTTTGA
>CAZBDF010000081.1:0-13090 GCA_964490385.1 uncultured Lentimicrobiaceae bacterium
CCGTATTCACCGTAACTTCCAATACCGTAGTCGTCACTACCAAAGCCGACACCACTACTATCTTTCCCACCATTTGCCCCTGGCCCTGCGTTATATCCTTCGTTTATGCCTGAGCTTACGTTGCCGAGGCCGTCACTACTAGCTTCTCCATCACCTCCAGCTAGGACTGGGAAAGGGACACTTAAAACAAAAATCAAAAATAAACAAAAAAACTGAGTCAGTACTTTGGTGGCAAATTTATACATAGAAATAACTTATTTATAGTATCTCTATTGTATAAAACTTTTCCAAAAATAATCGTTTCCTATGCACACATTTTTATTTTTTTTTGCTAAGGGTGAGGAAAAATTATATTTCCGATTCGCACATAAGCACGAAAGCAAATTAGTTTGTTTTCTAAAACGAAACACACACTCTAATAAGAGTGTGTGTTTCGTTTTACTTCTGTGCGCCGAAATGGAGAGAGTTCGACAATTTTGTATTAATTAGAAAAGATAATATCTGAGACAGATTTGATTACTTCTTGATGGTCTGGACGTTCAAGTTGTTCAAGATAAACGGCGAATGCATCTAAGCCATAATTATTCAACACTATTTCTAAATTGTTCGTCTTGCACAGTACAAGAAATGTTAGTACAGCAGTCCTCTTGTTACCGTCTGTAAATGCGTGGGCTTTAATTATGAAAAAAAGATACGCAATAACCTTTTCTTCAATACTTGTATAGTTTTCAACATCAAAATTACTACCGTTAATATTGGCTACAAGTGCATCAATTTTGTGCTCAGCTTCGAGAGTAATTGGAAATGAAACAATATCTTCACTATGAAGTAGTTTGTAGATCTCGCAAATGTTCTCTGACGTTAGCTGTTGAAATGTCTTTTTTTCCTTCGTCATAATCACGCAGAGACTCAAAAACTGCTCGATTCTTGTCGAGTTGATCTTTTGCCACTATTTTTACAGTATTTGTATCTTTTTTCTTCCCAATCCAAAACATACCCTAACTATACGCTTAGGAGATACTTAATGCAATTGGATTGTGTGGGTGTCGAACCATCAATTCCAGTCTAAAGAAAATATCCCCAAGATAGGGGATATTTTCATTTGTGCGCCGGGTTGGATGGTCACTAAGTATAATTTTTCATTTCATTCAAATTTGAAAAAAAAAAAAAAAAACCTGAGTTTCAGTTTGATTTTCGACAAATTCCAGGTTTCGTGTGTATATTATATGGAGGGATATTTGGTTTTAATCTACCTTTGTTAGGGTACATATGACAATATGATATGCTTAATAAAGGACTAAGTGATTCTGAATACATTAAGGGTATTCAAAACAAAGACCAAAAGGTTATCGTCTTATTCGATAAATGTTTCTTTCCAATGGTAAAAACACTTGTCGAGAAAAGAGGTGGAACTGAAGATGATGCTAAGGATGTAATGCAAGAAGCAACCATTGCACTCTTTCGGTTGGTGAACAAAAAAGGTTTTAATCTAACCAGTAAGTTGAGTACATTTTTTTACAGTATATCGGAAAAAGACTGGTTTAAGCACCGTAATGCAAAGCATAAATCACAGCTTAAAAACATTGACCCGACGTTTATGAATACGACATGGAGTAGTGACTCATATGAGGTTAAAGTTAGACACGAAAGACGCATAGATTTAATGAATGAATCCCTCAAGAAGCTAAGCAAAAAATGCAGAAAGGTTTTAAAGCTCTGGTTGTATGAAAATAGGTCGTATGATTATATTGCCAAAAAACTAAAGATAGGAAATGCAAAAAGGGCCAAAGATCAGAAATACTGGTGCAGTAAAAAACTTGAACAGTATATAAATGACCACCCAAAATATGGAGAATTAAAAAATGGATAATGTTACACAGGATCGTATTAAAGATTTTATTAATGGAACTCTAAATGAGTCCGATGCATCTGAAATTCAGCTAAAAATGGAGCAAGATCCTGAGCTTGCAAAACATTATGGAATGCTAAAGGATCTTATTAGTTACTATGAAAAAGAGGATGAAGAAGAATTGTGTGAGAGGCTTAAAAAAGCCAGAGTCTATAATGAACAAATGGAACAATCATCAACTGGAATTCAACGCCTATTTATGCAGAATTCTTCCCTAATTTTGGCAATAGCCGCAGTTTTGATCATAACTCTTGCAGTATATTTTCTGTTACTTTCCAGACAAAAGAGCACGCCATCATTATTACACAAAAAATATTTTGCCCACTATGACCATACTATCCAACCCCGGGATGGCAATAAAAGCATTAGCAATTTTTACAATGGTATGCAGCTCTACAAAGCTGGCTCATTTCAGAAAGCCCTTAATTCATTTTTAAGCGCAGATGCAAAATACAGGCAAATTTCATCATTTTACATTGGGTTGTGTTACCTCAATCTTGACAAATATCGTGAAGCCATTGATTACCTTAATGAAGCTGTAACACTCAATGGTGATCATAAGGAGGACGCTGAATGGTATTTGGCCCTGGCCTACCTGGCGGATGGGGATATTGAAGATTCTGAACGTATTGTAAAACGAATTGCCGGCATACCGAAACATTATTATCATGAACAGGCAAAGGATTTACTTGCCGACATGGCAGAATTATAATGATAAATCCTTTACTTCAGACAATGTCCATGATATCATAGTATTCGTTTGGTAATGCTTTTGAAAGGAGGAATGTATTAACTTCTTTTCTTTACCACTGATTTTATACTCCATTTCCTGCCAAATACAAACATTAAAATACTACCCAGGATGACAATTACCAATATCAGGATTTCAACCTTGTAACCTCCTTGATGAATGATTGCCTGCTGATTACCAGAAACCCTCAGCCCGGCCCAAAACCTTGGATGTGTTTTTGCATTCACTGCCTTTTCCAGGAAATCCAACCTGGCTTGTTGCAGTGCCGTGTTTTTAGTCTTGCCTTCAACAAGATAGGAATAGAATGATGACATGATCTGCCTGGCACTTTCGTCATCCAGTTGAAACATTGAAGTGACCACACTTTCGCATCCGGCATAACGAAATGCCCAGGCCAGGCTGATCACTCCCTCGCCGGGGAGGATTTGTCCGCTCCCACTGTGGCAACTGCTCAAAACAACTAATTTTGCATCAAGGTTCAGACAGCAGATCTCAGAAGCAAAAAGTTGTTCTGGTAGCTCTGTGGCCGTATCAATTGCCAAAAGTATATGTGAATCGAATGCATCCTCAGGATTCAATGATGCATGAGTGGCAAAATGCAAAATCCGCTTTCCGGGAGCATGGGACAGAAATTGTTCTTTCGTTGCCCCGTCACCGGTTAATATAATTCCCTCAAAAAAGCTGTTGAGGTCGCCAGCTTCATAGGTGGCGTCAACCAGGGCATTGGGATTTTGTTCCATCGTTTGTAGTGTATCACCATAAAATTTCGGTGCAATCGAAAGATAGTTGATAACACCGTTTGAAAATGATGACTTCTTGTTCAATATAAATCGCAGTGAATGATAATAGATCAGGTTATGATCACGAAACAGGTAGGGCAAATCCCGGTATCTCATGTTTTCATCAAAGTTTGCAGGTAATAAAATATCAAAAGGTAAAAAAATCAGCTCGCCATCGGGTATAATAACATATTCACGTGCCCCAGGTACCAGGCTATCAGCAATGGAAATTAAGATATTATTCAATGTGCAGGCATCTTTCAGATATTCCGATTTCGATACTTTTCCATAATCAACCAGGTCACTAAATTCCCTCACTCGTTTTACTGCAGACAATACTTCGCCGGCATTTTCAAGCTGCCTCCATTCCAATTTCTGCCTGGAAAGGTAAAATGCATGCAGCACCGAATCCTGTATATAGTATTCAACCACTACCTGATCCTGTTCAATATGTCGGCGTATATTGCCAAGTGAAAACTTAAATGATTCAAAACGCTGTGATTCTGGATACCTGCTGAGAATCACATTTCGCAAGGAGTCTTTTTCGACAATTAGTTCAAAGAGCTGTTTTTCAAACATATCTATTGAAGTCCCTTTTTCATTTTGCTCATTCACCTTTATGCGAATTTTTTTATGATGTAAACGGTTTATTTCATTTTTAAGACGATGGTCATAATTTACCAGTTCAGGGGGCAATCCTGCTTTAATTGTTTGATCATCAAGCATACTTTTAAGCAACATATATTTACCAGCTTCCGAAAACTCCAACCCTTTCTCAAAATAGTAGTTGTTGTTGGTTTGCCGGTAAAGCTTGTAACAGGCATTTACCGCATGAAGCATCCGTCCTCTGATATTGTTATGAAGGACGGTCTTTTTATCTGTAAGAAAAGTTTTATTGTGAAGCAGGTGTTCAAGCAATTGAATATAATCCTGGCTGTTGGAAAGGATCAAATGATTGATTCCCATTGCAGAGTCCCCCGGTAAAGAAGATTGCGTAATTTTAGCAAGCACACGCAATTTTCGATCAATCAAGTCAAACAGCCATTGGTCGGCCTGATGGATGACACTGGGATTTGAAGCGTAATCGCCGGTATCTACTTCAGCTGAACTGCAATAAAGTGAGCGCTGCAAGTAATAAAGTGCAGAGTCATGGACATTAAGTTTCAGTGCTGATGTACCAAGGATTTGATAAATATCTTTCATGCCACTGTGGTAAGTACCAAACTTCTGTTGCAATAAATTATAGGCACGATAGTAATATGCCTGTGCTTCCAGATAATTCTTTTTTGAACCAACCAGGTGCTTTCCATAACAGATTAAATGATAGCTAAAAGCCAATGTATCCATTTGATCACCATCTGCTCCTTTAATCATAAACAACGAATCAGATGATGCCACACCTGTTCTTGAATAGCAATATGCCAGAGCGCTTTCAATGTAGGATTTATAAGATTTGTTTTTGGGGGGGAGTAGCGACAAACTTTTGTTAAAAAAGTAAATTGCTTTCGACCAATCTCTTAAATCATAATATGTTAATGAAATATTGTAATTAAAAATGAAATTCAGGGAAATACTATTCGATGTGCTTTCCGTTGCTTCTAAACCCTTAGCAAAATACACCAGGGCTTTTTCATATTCTTGATTATTTCGATAAAAATCTCCAATATTCGAATACATCAATATTGTGTTTTTATGATCTATTCCGAAATGCTGATTGAATGATATGAGGGCCATGAGAAAATATGCTTCTGCTGAATCGCTTTTATTTACTTGCTCATAATATTGACCAAAGCTTAAAAATAGACGAGAGGGATTAATTGTTGAATCTTGAGAAACAATTTTTTTTGCATCTAGCAGCGATTCTATTTCCTTATCTGTCTGTCCGAGTGCTCTATAAACATTTCCAAAATTTAATGCTAATTCGTAACCATCAGAAGAAATCGATTCCCCCAGAATGCTATCTGCTTTGTAATACATCTTTAGTGCATCAGAAAATGCCCCTAAGTAATAATAACAGTTTCCTGCATTTTTAACCATTTCATAATTAACATCCTCAACGTCAATTTCCCCCCAAAAGTCCAGACACTTACTAAAATTATCCTGTTGGTAATTGATATTGAAACTATCAACCAATGCTTGTGGTTGAGCACCACAGACGAAAGTTATAAAAAAAAAGGCTTTCGTTAAAATATTTTTTATGTGTCTGACACCCATCATTTTCATCATCACAAAACTAATTATATTTTGAAATTTATGACATGTTTTCGGTAAACACAAACCGACAAATTTCATTTTCCGGGATATATAGGATAGAGAGGCCTCTCACTAATACAATCAAAAATTTAACTAAAAATTTCTACAGATGGAAAATCTAATTCTTAAAGATGAAAGTGTAATTCTAGACGATGAGGTAATGAAAAAAATTGTTGGTGGAGACGGGGATGATGATCCGCCTCCTACGCCACCACCACCACCCGATGATCCAACAGGTTAATCCAATTGAAGCAAGAAAAATTTGAATAGTGCAAACAAATTCAATCCAACACGACCGCAAAGATTGCGCCCCAGCCTGCTTGCAGGCAGTTTGCCGGCAATATGGCTTACATCGTACCCTGAACTCCCTTCGCCTTTTGTGCTTTGCATCAAAAGAAGGGGCCTCATTGTACGGCCTGAGTCAGGCTGCCGAACAATTGGGCTTCAGGGCTACAGGTGTAAAGGTAAGTCTTGAACAACTGATTTCAGAATCACCTTTGCCCGGTATTGTTCACTGGAACCAGCGCCACTTTGTGGTTGTGATGCCTGGCGGCAAACGCTGCATACGGGTATTTGATCCCGCCTTCGGAGAAGTTCGTTACAAAAAAGATGAATTTCTCCGGGGTTGGGCTTTGCCCGGTGAGAAAGCAGGTATTGCCCTGCTTATGGAACCAACACCAGAACTTCATACCAATAATTCTAATGAAAAGGAGAGAAAATTCGGGATGAAGAACCTGGTGTCCTATTTTAAACCTTATCGCAAATTTATATCGCAGCTGATCTTTGGTATATTGCTTGGCACATTGCTACAATTAGTCGTTCCTTTTTTAACACAAACCATTGTTGACCATGGCATTCACCAGCGCAATGCCAACCTGATCAGCATTATTTTACTGGCACAACTGTTCCTGTTCTTTTCGCAACTATGTGTAGAATTCGTCAGGAACCGTATCCTGTTACATGTCAATTCCAGGGCCGGGATTTCACTGATCTCTGATTTTATTCATGAACTTATCAGGCTGCCCATGTCCTTTTTCGACACCCGACACCTGGGAGATATCATCCAGCGCATAGGCGACCAGAAAAGGATTGAATATTTCCTGACACATACATTTGTTAGTGCCCTGTATTTTGCGCTGAATGTTCTTGTATTTGGAACTGTTCTGATGTTTTACAGTGTTCAGATCTTCCTGGTGTTCATCGCGGGTTTTGTGCTTTCAAGTCTGTGGATCTGGCTTTACATGAAAAAGCGAAAGGTACTCGATTTCAAGCGTTTTAGCTGCTATTCCGAAACACACAGTAAAATCGTACAACTGGCCACCGGAATGGCCGATATCAAGCTGGCCAATGCTGAACAACAAAAGCGATGGGAATGGGAAAGTATTCAGGCCAAACTATTCAATATCAATGTGGATGGTTTGTCCATCGACCAGTACCAGCGATCTGGAGCTGTGTTAATCAACCAGCTGAAGAACCTGGTCATCATTTTCATGGTTGCAATGGCAGTGATGAATGGCAGCATGTCGCTGGGTATGATGATGGCGGTGATGTTTATCCTGGGCCAGCTCAACAGCCCGCTTCAACAAATCGTTACTATGGCACGATCTTATCAGGAGGCAAAACTCAGTCTTTCAAGGTTGGGAGAAGTGTTGGAGGACAGCCAAACAGAGGACCATGCTAAAAGCCTTCCATTTCTTCCTGTGGATAAGACTATCAGGTTCAGAAATGTGAATTTCGCTTATAATGCAGGGGATAAAGAATATGTGTTGAAAAATATTAACCTGACTATCCCGGCAGGAAAAGTTACAGCCATTGTAGGGCCCAGCGGATGTGGCAAAACTACCTTGCTGAAACTAATGCTTGGATTTTACGACCCACAGGAAGGGAGCATTGATGCAGGTGGCGTAGGTCTGCACACCCTCGATAAAAAACTATGGCGTGATCGCTGCGGAGCGGTTCTTCAAAACGGTTACATTTTTACCGATACCGTGTTGAACAATATCACCATGAATGAAGATGATCCTGACTTGCAACGCATGGTAAAGGCAGCTGATATGGCAAACATCAGGTCGTTTATTGAAGAATTGCCCAGAAACTATTATACGGTTATTGGCCAGAATGGAAGAAACCTCAGTCAGGGGCAAATGCAAAGGATACTGATTGCCCGTGCTATGTATAAAAATCCGGATTTCCTTTTGCTGGATGAAGCCACCAATGCTTTGGATGCGTGCAACGAACGTTCTATCCTGAAAAATTTCAACGAGTTCATCAAACAGCGCACGGTAGTGGTTATAGCCCACCGCCTGAGTACAATCAGGCAGGCAGATAAAATCGTGGTGATGGACCATGGTGAGATCATTGAGGAGGGAACTCATAACGAACTGATGACCCTTGGCAGCAGCTATTGTAAACTGGTAAGCAATCAAATGGAGATAGACTATGAAACCCAATTATCATGATTCCAATTTAGATGGACTATTGCGGGTACCCCCGACAAAGCTGATCAACTGTAGTCTGCTGTTCGTCAGTTTTGGCATATTGGTACTTTTCGGAATAGGAATGCTGGTTAGTATACCGGAGGTATCGAATGGAGTTGTCCGGCTTTACAACCAACAATCTTTTGTAAACATCTATGCCAAATCCGACAGTCGGGTAGCAGAGTTTTTTATTACAGACGGAACGGTGGTTCAAGAGGGGGATGTGTTGGCAATACTTGATAACCCCATTGCATATAAGGATTATAAAATCCTGGTCAAGTCGGTTTTAAAATTAGATTCCCTGATTAAACAACATGACACGATTGGTATAGCAAAAGTGATCCTGCCGGAATTGACTAAAACCGGTCGCCTGCTTTGTCCTTCCCAGGAAGTTCAAAAGCAAATGCAAAAACTTTCGGATCATATTTGGTCAGGAGAATACACCGAAAATAATACGGCTTTGCTGGAAATGAAAAGATTACTTGCTGATTTTAATAAAAATTTCAATGAAAAAGCAAACTTATTGGAACTGTCAGTTGCAGCAAAGAACCTTAACCTTAAACGCAACCAACACCTGCATGATTCTGAGCTCATAGCGGATTCAGAACTGGAACAAATTGAAGCAGCCGTACTTACCGAAAAACTAAAACTGGAATCACTGAAGGCCGATATCCTACAGAACAGAATCAAACTTCAGGAAGTAAACAATCAACTGATCAGCCTAAAACGTCAATACATCAATGAGCGGAACGAGATTTTTCTATGTGTAGTTAGTGCACAGCGACAGTTGCAGGAATTGATACAGGGATGGGAAGATGAATTCTTAATCAAGGCAACTGAAAACGGGCAGGTGCAGCTAACAAATACCTTTGAGAAACAGCAATTTATGAAGGCTGATGATGTAATATTGACCCTACTACCCCCAGGCCATGAGGATGTAAGGGCAAGGATGCAATGCCGAGTTGAAGAAGCCCAAAAGGTAAAGCTGGGTAATGAGGCTTTGATTGAATTGCAGGGATTTCCGGCCATTACCCATGGTTACATCCGGGGAAGTGTCAGGCAGGTTTCGGAGGTTCCGGTGGATGGAATGTACACAGTGGATATTGTACTCAAACCTTCCCTGGTAACCACACTCGGCCTTACCCTTCAAATTAACCGCTACGCTGAAGGCCGGGGAAAGATCATTACCGGAAAAGATGCTTTCCTGTTACACCTTCTCAAAAAAATATTGCCAGGTATGTAGCTGAATATCAAATTCTCTCGCAAACGTTAAAAACATTTAACATTTAAATGTCCGACAAAACCTATCAGCACGGGATATATAAGTAAAGGGTGGATGTGTCGGGTAGGCTCTTTTACAAGAGTTAATATAAAGATTGCATTAAGCACCCAAAAATATAAAATAGGGAAGCAGCCGAATCCCGTACGTGCGGGACTATAAAGAGTAGGCGGAAAACCAAAAACCAAAGGAGGGAATATGGAAGCGTATTTTGATTCGTCGTAGAAATACAAACAAATCAATGCAAACATGTACAATAATCACTGTCTTTTGTCTCACACAATCTTAAAGATTAAAAATTTTATTATATGAAAAAATTAATTTATTCTCTATTAATATGTTTACTGCTACCGGCAACAAATTATGGGCAAAGTAATGATGAGTATTGGAGGCTTTTGGAGGTAAACCCTCAAAACTTTACGGCCATTACCGATTCATTTGAACTATACATTGCTGACGAATATCCAGATTCAATCCCGCAATCCAAACTAGCTAACATTAAAGATTATTATCGCTTCGTCAACCATTGGAAAAGCAGGATTGGAATAATAAATGACACTTTGAGTTACTTGCCATATACAGAGGCAGCTCTTGCAAACCTACTTGATCCATATTGTGATGTTAGCGACCCGGCTGATTGGGATTTATTGGGCCCAAAAAGCTATAGTACGCAATGGCTTGGTTTGGTTGAAGAAGTTATTGCTGACCCGCGAAACGATGATAGTTATATTTTATCCGCCGAAAATGGTGGGCTTTGGAAAAGTCGGTCAACTGGAAATAGTTGGGAAAATGTAACTGATGATCTGTATATGCCTGGTATCGCGGCAACTGAAATAATTAGGCATCCAGTAGACCAGGACACTCTTTTCGCTTCAACTGGCGCTGGGTGGCACGAAGTGCAATATGGCATGGGAATCATTCAATCATTCGATAACGGTGAAACATGGGAAATTATGGAAGACTTTCCCTATGAAACCTGTCCTTACGTAAAGAAAGTAATCTACGATCCCTATGATGATCCTTCTGATGGGCTTGATCTATGGGCTATCACACAAACTAATAGTAGTGGCAAAATCTATTTCTCAGATGACGCTGGTGAAAGCTGGACTGAAGTTACAGGTCCTACTGGAATGCCAAATTATGCAAGGTATCATGATATTGAAATTGCTAAGCAAGGTAGTAACATTATCGTATTTGTTTCAACTAAAGACCGGTATGCCAATTTAAATGGTGGAGTATACAAATATGTAAATGGAACTTGGTCTGATCTAAGCTCTTCTTTTGACTCTAATATAACTTATAAATCGGCAAAAATTACAACACCAGATGACGGGACAATTTTTGTAATGCTAGATTATTGTGATGGTAATAACTGGGATTCAAGACAAATTTACAGGACAACAGATTACGGTAGTAATTGGCAAGGTGTAAGATCATTAGATAATGGCCGTTTAAATGACCCAAATAAGGATGAAATAGAGTACTCTGCTCTTTCAAACATTGTATATATTGGATCGGTTGATGTTTGTATGTTTAGAAATACATCCCCATACAATCTGACACATATAGTGTTAAATCCAAGCACTAACGAAACTCATGTTGATATAAGAGATATCGAAATTATTGGTTACGATATTGTAAGTGAGGAAGTATTTGAAAACATTCTTCTTGCAACAGATGGAGGCATCTCGTTGTTCACTGTAGAAATCAGCGATGAAGATCTTGAAAGCTACACATTAGAAGATTTAAATGGGAACCATTTACCAATTGGTAATTTCATGGGTCTTGGTGCATCTCATTCTGATGATGAGTTTATAGTGGCTGGAGCAGTTCATAACGGTTCGTGGAAATATGAAAATGAACAATGGACAAAATTTTATGGTGGTGATGGAGGTGATTCCGAAGTAAACTGGGACGATCAAGACTATTATTATTACCAGTCCAACTCAGCAATGTTAGGTGCATCCGGAGTTTATCCCAGGCTACTGTATAACACTGAGAATTGGTTTATTGGAATGGAGTACGAGCTAGGTCCTAATGATCCATATACTGTCTATTTCGGAAGGACAAATAAACTTGTCATATGGGATCAAAATAATGGACAATATGTTGAACGCCAACCCCCCTCTTCGGTTAAGTCTGTAGGTGCAATTGGAATAAACAACGACAATTCTATTTTTATTGCTGACTATCGTTTTGGTGGGCCTACCGAATCCAATAGGTTCAATAAATCAACTAATGACGGAGTGAATTGGACAGATATGAGTTCTAAACCAGTATATGAATATGTAAACGGAAGCTGGGTTTCAACTGAAGACTTAGATGAGGTAATAGCCTGGCGAACAATTGAAGATATTGTATTTAACCCAGACGATCCTGATGAAATGTGGATAAGCATTGGTGGAGTGCATTATGAAAATGGAGAACCTGTTGGTGGAAAACTAAAAGTACTTCATTCAACCGATTTAGGTGAAAACTGGTATGATTATTCGGAAAACCTTCCTCCGTTTCCTGTTATGACTCTTGAGTATCAGTTGGGATCAAATAAAAGGTTGTTTGCGGGTACGGATGCAGGTGTTTATTACCGTGACAATAGCATGAGTCAATGGTCATGCTTTAATGATGGCCTGCCAATTTGCCTTGTTAGCGACCTTGACTATGATCCTTGTAATAAAGAATTGTATGCAGCTACACAAGGCAGGGCCATTTTTAAAACTGATGTTTCTTTTATCGATACTGTCATAACTTACCTGGATTCAAGCCAGGTTATCGAATGGGATACGCCTAGAGAAATAGCCAATGACCTGGTTATCCCGGCAACAACTACATTAACCATTAGCTCTAATTTATTTTTGTCAGAAGATGTGAAGATTATAATTATGCCTGGAGGAAAACTTGAGATTGATGGAGGATTATTAACCAATCAGTGCGGCGACACCTGGCAAGGCATCGAAGTGTGGGGTAATCCCAGTGCTACACAATCTGCTGCCAACCAGGGTACGCTCGAGATTATAAATGGTGGTACTATAAAGAATGCAGCAGTTGCAGTACATGTTGGAAAGGAGGGTAACACCAATTTTGGAGGTGGAATTGTAGATGCGACCAATGGCAATTTTAATGATAACGCCATTGGCGTGTGGTTTGATCCCTATAGTTATACTACGACCAATGCCAGTGGATTCACCAATTGTAAGTTTGACTATTCGCTTACGCTGAATGGTGAAGCCACCTTTACCCATGTAAAGCTGAATGATGTGCACCACGTGGCATTTGCTGAATGCGAATTCGCCAACAATTCAAACGCGGACCACAGGGGTTATGGTATTTACAGCACCAGTGCAATCTTCAGTGTTGAGGGTACTTGTGCCACATACTCAGGAACAGATTGTGTTGAGTGGGACAACAGCCAATTCGAAAACCTTGACTATGGTATTTATGCCACGGCATCCAATACCACAGACCTGGCTGACGTGCGCCACACTACTTTCACCGATAACCACCATGGTATTTACCTGAGCGGGATGACTTTGCCACGTATAACTTCCAACGAGTTCTACATTGAAAAATCAGCTGCACTAGACGGATATGGCTTGTACCTGGATGCATGTACACAATATTGGGTTGAGGATAATCACTTTGAGG
>CAZBDF010000082.1:0-9904 GCA_964490385.1 uncultured Lentimicrobiaceae bacterium
TAAACCTACCTCGTAGAGGTTTGAGTATTGTAGAAAGATAGCTTGAAAATGGCGACCAATACCTCGTAGAGGTTAAAGAAAACAAATACATAAAACCTTATCTTATTTCCTGTAGGCCGTGGGTCATCTGTAGGAAAGGGATGAACAAAATGCTCTCTATTCAATACATACAACCTTCAAATAAGCATTTATTTTATTAAAACCATTTTTTTCATCCCCATCAACTGCTGACCATAAATTAGCCTTGCCAAATAAATCCCTTCGGGTAAATCACCGGTATTCCATTTTATTGAAGTCTGGCCTTTAGTTAGGGCAAAATGTTTAATCTGTTTCCCTGTAGAAGAATAAATTTCTATCGTTGTATTTTCTTTAGCAGCTTGGAAACTGATATTGGTATGATCAGAAAAAGGATTTGGGTAGTTGCATAAGTTAACTTCAGGTTGAATTGAATTTGATTTCGATAAACCTGTGGATTCAAAAAATAACTTTATGCCAACAGGTCGATGATCTGAAACGTAGTTTTCATATTCCCACCAACCATTCAGCAGATAGTCATCAACTTGAATAGTAAGGATTTCAGAATTTGGATTTTCAAATTCATCAAAAAGTTCACTTGTAATCATCATGTGGTCGAGGTGGGAAGGCCAGGTAGGGTAGGACCAATTGCTACTGCTACCTTCTGCAATTGCCATGTCGGTAAACAAATAATTTTCACTATCATCCAAAAAGGTTTGAAATACATTGTTCTCAGGCTCGTCCGTCAATATATCATTGAGGTCACCTAAAAGGATGACATTGTCATCAGGATAATTAACAGTGATATAATCATCCAATAAATTACATGCATCAAACCTCCTGGTTTCTTCATCCCACTCATCACTCAGGTTCATTATTCCATCACCGCAGCACTTCAGGTGGTTGTTTATAATTACAAAATCCTCACCTCCATATTTCATTTTCATAACAAGTGGCTCTCGTGGGAGTTCCCGGCTGTAGCCAGGCAGGATCTGAACAAATTCTGCGTCTTCAATTACATCTGTTCTGTACAGAAAGGCCAACTCCAGGAAATCGGAATCAACACAGATTCCATCCCATCCGTCAAGTTCGTCCAGCAATTGGTAAAATATTGTGGTTTTATCAATTTCTTGTATCGCTATCAGGTCAACATCCAGTGCATTAATAATATCAACAACATAGTCGATGGTTGTTTGTCCGCTGGTAGGAAACCATTCAAGGTTCCATGATACTACATCAAGTGTCGAGTCGCTGCCAAAATTTAGGTCTTCGAGGTTTTGAGAAAATAAACCGGTGAAAGTTAGTGTAAAAGTTAACAGGAGAAGTAGTTTCCGCATGGTAGTATTGTTTATTGGTTGAGTAGTTTTTTGTAATGCTGACTTTAGTTAATTGCCTTTGTGAAACTATGTTCTGAAACCTCGGTAGCTTTTGAAAAAATAAGTATTCGATAAAAGATAAGTAAGGCTACACAACAGGCGTCTCAGTTTTATCTTCTTCATCGTTATCGGCCTGAAATTTAAAGCCCAGCCGCTTGCCGGTTTTAATTTTCATGTTGTCGATGGTAGCCTGGATTTCGTGTACGCTCAGTATTTTCACCTGGTCGTAGGGTGGGGTGAGCAAATCAAAATTAAGGGTGTATTTTATCGATGACTGAATGATCTTGCGGGCGGTATCATCATCCATAACAGCATTGCCAAAGTTCTGGTATAAAAAGCCAATTTCGCGTTTACCTTCGATGAAATAGTGCATATCCTTGTTGATGAAAATTCTTCCAATCAGATAACCGGCATCGTTCAGGCGCTTGTATTTAAATGAATCACCCAGGAAATTATAGATGTTAACAATGCCACAAAATGAGCGGTCCTTGTCTTCCTGGACATAAGGCATTTTGCTTACCTCATGTTCACGTGGAAATTCGAACACATTGGTATGCATCATAAAAATCAGGATATCACCGGCAAATTTTAATTCTACTTCAAACTCGCCCCGGTTCCTGTATTCAAATGGTATTGGTTTGCTGACCTGCGTTTCGCCCGCCTTGTATTCTTTAACGATTTCTTTAATTATCGTTTTAAATTTGTGGAAAGTGTTGTAGGTGTTGGTGTAAACTTCTTGTTTGAGCGAACCCTTTGAGATGATCTGTTGAAAGAGTTCTGCGGAGTCTGATTTTTGCTTCATTGTAGATGTCAGGTGTTAGCTTTTGGCAGATGTATTTCTTATTCGAAGGTAAAAGTAAGCATAAATATTTTGGAGCGTAAACTTTTGATGCCACCGGTATAAATATTATCCTCTCTAAGCAGGATATCCCGCAGGCCATACGACATATTAAACTCCAGGCCAAATTTAAACCAATTCATGTAAATGTCAACCCCGGCACCAATTAACCCATAGGTGTCCGAACGTAAAAGTTTTGGCTCATAGTTATTTTCTTCCTGCTTGTTTGCTTGTGAGGCCAGGTCGAAACTAAATTTGATCCCACCAAAAACATAAGCCCGCATATTGCGCAACCTTTTCGATTTGTACTTCAAGTAAAATGGGAAATCAACGAATGTGGAGTTTATTTTTTGCGATGAAATAAAAGAACTCGTATCGCCATCCTTGAGAAGTCTTATGTCGTAATTTAGAATTCGGCTGCCAAATGCCAGCGAGGGAACAGCCTTAAAATTAAAGTAATTGCCAAGTCTCAAGTCGCCCACAATACCTACTGTAAACCCAAGGGTTGGTTCTGGGTCGATGCTATAAATCATTGCTGAATCTACGGGGTAAATGGGCAAGTCGCCTTGCGGAAGTTGTTTGTCTTTAAAATATAATTGGTGAAGGTTGTCTTTGGTTTCAATTGTAAAATTCATTTCGTTGGCAGCAATGATAAACCCAAAGTGTATTGGATCGTAATCGTAAAGTTTCAGGTTTGGCACCTTATTAATTTGCGGGTACGCCGAAAAAGATGTGATAAAAAGTGTGAAAAAAACTATAAATAAAAACCCTGGTTTCTTCAATCGATTTAGTTTTTGCAAATTCAAGGAGATAACGGGCTTAATTTATTTTTATTTGGTAGGGCGGTTATTTTCATGGCAGATGATGAGGCGGTATTTGGTAATTGGTAATCGGTGATCGGTGATCGGTGATCGGTGATCGGTAGTCGGTGATTGGTGATCAGTAACCCATACGGGCTCCTTTCAGTCGTCGGTGATTGGTGATCGGTGATTGGTAATTGGTGATCGGTAATTGGTAATCGGTTAGTATATTCCAATATTCCATCACTCCAGAACTCCATCACTCCCTCTGTCCGCCGAAACTTTAGTGAAGGCGGAACACTACAATTCCCCCTCATTTCTCGCCAGTGTAAATCGAGGCAATTCCAAACGTCAACGGAATGGATCGTGTATTGTTAAACCCGGCATCCTCGAGTATTTCTGTAAAATCGTTACCCGAAGGGAATGTACTTACCGAATCTGGGAGGTAGGTATATGCCCTCATGTCTTTTGAAACCAATCTTCCAATCCTGGGGAGGATCCTCGTGAAATAGAAGTTGTATAATTGTTTGAATGGAGATTTTTGTGGGCTCGAGAATTCCAGTATCAAAGCCATGCCGCCATCATTTAATACGCGGTGCATCTCTTGAAGGCCCTTTTCGAGGTTTTCGAAATTGCGTACACCAAATGCTGTCATTACAATATCAAATGTGTCTGTGTCGAAGGGGATATTTTCTCCATCAGCTACCTGTGGTTTTATCAGGTGGTCTAACTTCCGCTTTGCCAGTTTTTGTTTCTGGACATTGATCATCTCACTCGAAATATCCACTCCGGCAATCAATTCCGGTTTTAGCTTTGATGCCAGGATCGCCATGTCGCCGGTGCCAGTGGCAATATCAAGGATTTTGTTGTGCTGATGTTTACCAATGATTCTGATAGCTTTTCGTCGCCACAACCTGTCGATGCCCATTGATAGGAAATGGTTCAGGAAATCGTAGCGTGGGGCAATGCTGTCGAACATATCCCTTACATCAGCCTTTTTTGCTGTTTGGCGTTTACTTTTCAAATCCAGATAATTCTTTTAATAGTTTTTCACGGTCAACGGGCACTACACCAACACTTTCGCAAACTTGCCCACCGGCAAGGTTGCTGATGGCCGCCATGTCTTTAATGGAAAGGTCAAGGGCAAGGCAAAGTGTAGCAAGGCTAACCACAGTATCGCCCGCACCTGAAACATCGGCAATGGACCGGACATGTGCCGGTAGCAAATGCTCTTCATAGTGTGTGCTATCGATCTTTCGGCTCACAAAAACACCTTCTTCCGATAGGGTTGCAAGCACAATTTCAATGGCCTGGTTTTCGTGCACCAAACGGACAGCCTTGCGAAGGCTTTCCATATCGGTCTTTTCAAAATCAGTTCCCAACCCTTCCCTCAGTTCTTTCAGGTTAGGTTTAAACAACTTTAGGTTTTTGTAATCAGCAAAATTGCGTTTTTTCGGGTCAACAGCAACAGGTACGGAATGTTTGTCAGCCAGGGTAGTTACTTTTTTTATCAATGCAGGAGTGATCACGCCTTTATCATAGTCCTGGAAGATTACCCCGTCAATCCGGTATTGTGTAAAGATCGTTTTGATGAGGTTCGTGAAGTCTTTTTGGTCTTCATTGTTCAGTGGGTTTTCCATTTCCTCATCAACCCGAAGCATTTGGGTGTTGTTGCCAATCACCCGGAATTTGGTAGTGGTGAGGCGATTTTTACTTTTGAGAATGCCCCCGCTTACCATCTCCCTTTTGTCCATCAATTCCAGGAAAGTATCAGCTTTCTCATCATGGCCCACCACTGAACATAGTATTGGATTGGCACCCATCGCTTTGATGTTGAGTGCAACGTTTGCTGCACCACCAAGACGGTTTGCGCGTTTTTTAACAGTCACAATCGGAACAGGTGCTTCCGGTGAAATCCGGTCAACATCCCCCCACAAGTAAGCATCAATCATCACATCTCCAATGATCAGGATATTGAGTTGCTCAAATTTTTTAAATAGCCCGGTTATTTCCTCTTTCGGGAACATAATTTGCGTTTTTGAAATTCCGCGCAAAGATAGGATTTAGTTGTGAATGTTGGGAGGCATCAGTTCGCAGTGCCGAAAAACCAGAAATCTTTGATTTCATAGTTTTTCGAGTCCCGGATTCACGAATCCGAGGATTCGGAACATCCTTGAAAGTTACGAAATTTTTCAATTTTCTACTTTTCGGGATCGGCAGTTCACAGTCGGCAGTTTACAGTCATCAGTCCACAGTTATCAGTGCGCAGTTTGCAGTTGTCCAAATGTTAATTAGTTAAGGGTTTTATTTCCGATTGATGATTGACGAGTGTTGATTTTTTGACCAGAGGCATCAATGGGAGATTTATTGTAATGTGATAATCAGGTACATCTTAGATTAAAAATCGTTAATCGACAATCATACATCAACCTCATTACCTTCTCTTATTAGCATTGGATTTCAGTCCTTAGTAACCAGCAACTAATAACAAGTAACAAGAGACCAGCCGCTGTTCCTCAAATATAACAAATGAAAATATTGAATTGCGAAATTTTTTGACCAAAAAGACTACTTCAACTGTGCCAGGGCTTCCTTAATCCTCCTGATGGCTTCCATAAGGTCTTTCATCGAAGTGGCATAGGAAATACGGATGTGCTTGTCGCAACCAAATGCAGCGCCGGGAACAAGGGCAACATAAACCCTGTCGAGTAAGTACAGGCAAAGGTCGTAGCCATCTTTAATGATGCTCGTTCCATCACTTTTCCCAAAATAATACGATACATCAGGAAAGATATAAAAGGCACCCCCGGGAACATTTGTTTTTATTCCTGGAATTTTGTTGAGTTCAACAAGTGCAGCATCTCTTCTTTCGGTGAATGCTTTTTTCATTTCTACCATCTCATTCATGGTGCATGGATCAGATTGAAGTGCTTTAAGTGCTGCCATCTGAGATATGGATCCCGGGCCCGATGTGTATTGTCCCTGCAGCGTATTCATGGCACTGGCAATGAATTCGGGGGCCCCGCAATAGCCAATCCGCCAGCCGGTCATAGCAAAACTCTTCGATACGCCATTCACTGTGATCACCCTGTCTTTGATGAAATCGAATTGGGCAATGCTTTCGTGGTGTCCGTTAAAGTTGATGTGCTCGTAAATTTCGTCGCTGATTATGAACAGGTCTTCTTTTTCTGCCAGTACCTTTGCAAGACCAAGCAATTCTTCTTTGCTATAAGCGGATCCCGATGGGTTGCAGGGTGAACTAAAAAGAAATACCTTGCTTTTTTCGGTGATTGATTTACGAAGTTGCCCCGGGGTAATTTTAAAATCACTTTCAATATCCGATTCGATAAAAACTGCGGTACCGCCGGCAAGTTTTGTCATTTCGGGGTAGGAAACCCAAAATGGACTTGGGATCAAAACTTCGTCGCCATGATTTACCAGGCATAGTAGCGCATTGGTAATTGTTTGTTTTGCACCATTGGAAACCACAACCTGGTTGAATTTATAGTCAAGATTGTTTTCCCTTTTAAATTTATCGCACACGGCCTGGCGTAAATCTTTGTAGCCCGATACCGGTGTGTAATGTGTCATGTTTTGATGGATAGCATCAATGGCTGCATCTTTAATGCAATCTGGCGTGTTGAAGTCGGGTTCGCCAATACTCAGATTAATCACATCCTTGCCTTCTTCTTTGAGTTTCCCGCTTTTACGCGTCATAGCCAGCGTGGCCGATTCTGATAATTTCTTGATCCTGTCTGATAAATATTCTTGGTTCATATCTACTGTTTTTCTATTAACAATTAAAATAGGATGGCAAATGTATAAATTTCTGTCAACAGGAAAATGTTTTCCATTGTGGAATAAAAAGATAATTTGAACATGCACATCTATTTATTGTATCACTCACCCTTTTAACCGTTCTTTTACTAATTGGTAAACCAGATTTCTAATTAATAATTCAAAAATTCAAAGATTCAAAAATTCAAGGATTCAAAGATTCAAGCCCCGCAAAGGCGGGATTTCGCTTCGCTCAAGATTCAGGGATTCAAAGATTCAAAGATTTGCGGTTGGGTAATTTTTGAATTAGGAATTAGGAATTTTTGAATTGCTTTTTATAAGATTCAAAGATTTAACCATTCAACCCGCCTTCGCCTTCATAATTCAAGTAGTCAATTAAGTTTTTAGGACAGGCTATGGCGAGGCAGGCAATTTAACCATTCAACAATATAACCATTTTTCTTTCCAACAATTTTCCCATAACAATTAACCTTTTAACTTTGCACGATCATGAATGAATTACTTGAAGTCCTAAAATATACCCTGCCGGCAGTTGTAGTTTTGCTGTGTGCGGTTTTTCTTATTAAATCATTTCTAAGAGATGGTTTGGATAAAAAGCGCATGGAAGCCAAGCGCAAAATGACAGATGAAATTCTCCAAATACGTTTACAGGCATACGAACGGATCGTTCTGTTTCTCGAACGAATTTCGCTTCAGCAATTGGTTTTGCGTATTGATGTTGCAGGAATAGATGCAGGAACATATCACAGATTGTTGCTTCAAACCATTCGGGATGAATTGGAACATAATCTTGCCCAACAGATTTACATTTCACCCGAAGCCTGGAAGTTGGTTAAGGCTGCTAAAGAATCTGTGATTCAAATCATAAACAAGGCGCAGAATGATATGCCAAAGGATGTCTCCGCATTTGATCTTGCATCTAAAATAGTAGAATTAAAAATGCTTGAAGGAAACAAACAACTTGATGATTCCATTGAGTTTGTAAAGAAAGAGGTGAGGGAATTGTTTTAGGAGTCTTCTGTACTTTCTTATTTAGTAGCTTTCTTGCACTATCCGTTGCCCCGACTTTCAAGTCGGGGGTTGAATTAATGGGATGAATAACCCCCGCCTTTTCACTGTTACTGCTGAAGGCAGTAACAGTGAAAAGGCGGGGCCAGGACATATCGAATCAAGTATTCCCCGGCATAAATGCCGGGGCAACGGAAAGATACTGACTTTATGGACGAACACTATTTAGGCATCACATAATGTATCCCCGCATCAGGGCCGAGTGGCAAGCCGATAAGCAGCCATGCCACCAAAAGTATCACCCAAATGATAAAAAATGCGATCGAATAGGGGACCATCGTTGCGATGATTGTTCCAATTCCGGCTTTAGGTTCATATTTCTGAACAAAGGCAATGATCAAAGCAAAAAAGCTCATCATAGGTGAGATTACATTGGTAACGCTATCGCCGATACGATATACCACCTGCGATAGTTCCGGCGAATATCCCATGATCATAAACATAGGAATAAATACCGGCGCAAGTATGGCCCATTTGGCCGAAGCGCTTCCCATCAGCATATTGATGCTGGCTGCAAGGATGATGAAGAGGATCATCAAGGGGATCAAGCCGATATCAGCCGACATCAGTACGTTGGCACCCTTAACCGCAAGGATGATCCCCAGGTTGCTCCATTTGAAGTAGGCAACAAACTGGGCAGCAAAAAACACAAGTACAACATATGTTGCAAGCGATTTCATTGAAGCTGCCATACCTTTCATCACATCAGCATCATTTTTGAACGATCCTGTAGTAATGCCGTAAGCAATACCCGTGGCACCTGCTGTGATAAACAGCATAGCAACCACACCACGAATCAGCGGTGAACTTAGTAATCCACCATCAGCACCACGGAAGTAGCCATTTTCAGGAATAAGGCCGATGAGTGTAATGGCTACAATAATCAAAAGTGTGATCAATGCCATGAGCAGGCCTTTTTTTTCGGTTTGTGACAGTTTGTCAAAAGAACGCTCAGTTTCATCGACTGTGCCCGAAAACTTTCCCAGTCTTGGTTCCACAACTTTTTCGGTAACAATGGTTCCTGCAAAAGCAATTACAAAAGTTGAGGCCACCATGAAATAATAATTGGCTGTAGGGTTTACCATGTAGGTTGGGTCGAGGATATGGGCTGCTTCCTGCGACAATCCGGCCAGCAAAGGATCGACTGTGCCCAGCACCAGGTTGGCACTAAAGCCGCCGGATACACCTGCAAAAGCGGCTGCCATTCCTGCAACCGGGTGCCTGCCAACCGCAAGAAAAATAACACCGGCAAGTGGAATCAGTAGTACGTATCCTACATCTGAGGCAATATTGGAAAGGATGCCTGAAAATACCACGACAAAAGTCAATAAATGCTTTGGTGAGTTTAGCACCATCATACGGATCATGGCGTTGATCAGCCCGCTTTGCTCGGCGATGCCAATACCCAGCATAGCTACAAGTACAATTCCCAATGGGGCAAAGCTGGTAAAATTATCCACCATTTCGAGGAGGATACGGTGGATTCCTTCTTTCGATAAAAGGTTGACCGGTCGGACGATTTCTCCCGTTCCGGGATGAATCACCTCCCATCCCAGCGCATAGCCAATGGCCGAAAACACCAGTGCGGAAAGTGCAAACAATGCAAAAAGTGTGGCTGGGTGCGGTAAAGCATTACCAGCGCGTTCTGTCCAGTTCAACATGCTCTGAAAAATTCCGGTTTCTTGTTTCGGGTTAGCCATAAAAATATCTTTTGTTTTAAGAATGATCGATTAAATTCTAAATAGCTGGCAAATCTAATAAAAAGGTTGTGAGGGGAAATGAAGGAAATGAAAATCCTGAAACAGGAAAGTAAGGTTCTTTGAAAAAGTACAATGAGAGGCTGAAATCAGTCAAAGCTTTTTACAACAATCAGCACGCCTTTTTTCGAGAGTTCGTTTCGGCGTGGCCAATAAGCTTTATCCCTAATTTCGATTAATTGCTCAGGGCTTATGTCTTCATTATAGCTGAGGGAAAGATAAATAAGAGGAATAATATTGTCTTTTTCATTT
>CAZBDF010000082.1:10004-13069 GCA_964490385.1 uncultured Lentimicrobiaceae bacterium
GACTAAATTAATTGTCACGGTATCAACACTCAACCCATCCATCTCTTAGTCTTCGCTGCTATCCATTCGAAGTTTGAATATCTTTGATAGAAGATCATCAAAAATAAAAAAAAATGCAGCTAAAAAGTTGAATGAAAAACTTCGAACTTGTTTATTGCTACCTTCCATCACTCCATCACTCCAATACTCCATTACTCCATTACTCCATTACTCCCCTTACTTCTCTTTCCCTTCAACCTTATCTTCCAATTTGTCAATGCGATCAACTATCTTCTGGAAGTTCCTGAAATGGACATATGCCTTGCGGTATTTACTGGCGTCGAAAGCGGGCGAACCAAAAATAATGGCATCGTCTTTTACATTGGTAGAAACCCCTGATTGGGCAGCAATTTTAACATTATCGCCAATTTTAAGATGGCCGGTAATTCCAACCTGCCCGGCAATAATACAGTTTTTGCCAATCTTGGTTGAGCCCGAAATCCCTGTCTGGGCAATGACCACAGTATTTTCACCAATTTCAACATTGTGGGCTATCATAATCAAGTTGTCCAATTTTGCACCTTTACGGATAATGGTTGAGCCCAGCGTTGCCCGGTCGATGGTTGTGTTGGAGCCAACTTCCACATCATCTTCGATAATCACATTTCCTATCTGGGCTATTTTTTGGTAGTTGTTGTCGCTTTGAGGTGCAAAACCAAAACCATCGCTTCCTATTACTACTCCCGAATGCATAGTGCAATCGCTGCCAATTACACATTCGTGGTAAACTCTCACTCCGGGGTGCAGGGTGGTTTTTGATCCTATTGTTACACTATCGCCCACAAAGGTTTGTGGGTAAATTTTACTTTCATCACCAATTTCGGCGTTTTCGCCAATGTAGGCAAAATCACCAATATATACGTCCTTGCCCAGTTTTGCCGATTTTGCAATAGATGCCAATGGTGAGATTCCCTTTTTATCCGACTTCATGCCATTGTACAATTCCAGCAACTTTGCAAAGGCCATGTAAGCGTCATCAACCCTGATGAGGGTGGAACTGATTTCCTTCTCAATAACAAGGTCTTTATTGACGATGACCAGCGATGCATCTGTTGTGTAAAGGAATGTATTGTATTTTGGATTGGCCAAAAACGAAAGTGAACCCGGTCCACCTTCTTCAATTTTCGATAGCTTGTGTACAATTACGTTTTCATCACCTTCTACGGTTCCGTTGAGGAGGTTTGCGATTTCACCGGCTTTAAATTCCATGTTTACTGGGTTTTAATTTCACGAAAAACTGCACAAGTTTAGCAATTTATCAGTCAACTGACAAGATTAAGTTTTCAGGAATTATTGACTGTTGACTTGAGTTCGCAAAAGGAGGTGGCAAATTATTTGAAAAGCTTATGATTTAATAACCAACTATAACATGGAATGATGGAAAGTTGTACCAGTGGAACTCCTATGGAGGAAAGCTGGTTTAAAAACAAAGGGTTCTGTCCATTATTCCATCATTCCCTGCCTCGCCGGCAAGGCGGGCATTTTTCCAAAAAATAGGATGTAAAATGCTGTTCATTGGTTGTCAATGGTGTATTCAAGCTCATATTTTAAGTTGAGCTTGTTACAATCTGTTTGGGGTGGCAAAGGAAATATTTGGTGACGGTTTTTGAAAGTACATCCACATTCAACTGATCTGATGCTTCGGTGATGTCTTTCACAGTTCCGTCGTTGTAAAGGATATTGATGGTATCGTTTACGGGATCGTAGGCACTGTTTTTGGCAACATCCGAAAAAACAAAATAGCTGGTGTCGGCAGCGTCGATGTCCAACAGTTTCTGAATTTCGGATTTTGCCTGTTCAATCTGCTTTTCCTGGAATGGCTGGTTTTGTAATGTGGCCCTGAAAAGTTGTCGGTTCACAAGGTTGGTGCAGAGTGTACTGAGCACTTTATCCTTGCTTTTAGTCCATGCCTTTATTGAGGTGAAAACATCGTAATCGTCAATTTCGGAAAATGCTTCTAAATATTGCGGGTTAAGGATGAATTCTTGTTTGCCTATATTTTGAGATAAGAAGATTTTGTAAGGATCAGTGGCAAAAAGGGGTTCGCCATTTTCGACCAGGTATTTTGCACGTTTGATGATTTGTATCAGCATATGCTCTGCCGCCAAAACGGTTTTGTGAAGATACACCTGCCAGTACATCAGCCGCCGGGCAATTATAAATTTCTCGATAGAATAGATGCCTTTGGCTTCAATCACTGGCTCGTCGTTGGCAATGTCAAGCATTTTAATAATCCGCTCGGTACTAATCACACCTTCGGAAACGCCGGTGTAAAAACTATCGCGTTTCAAATAATCGAGCCTGTCCATGTCCAGTTGGCTGGAAACGAGTTTATGAAGAAATTTCTTCTCGTAATGGTTGATAAAGATGTCTTTGGCCAGGCCAACGGGGCTTCCGAATTCCTTCTGAAGTTTGTCCATAAAAAGTAGCGACATTTCCTCATGGTTCATTCCGCTAACGATGGAGTGTTCAAGTGTGTGCGAATAGGGGCCGTGCCCGATGTCGTGGAGCAGAATCGCGATCAACGCACCCCTTGCCTCATCTTCAGAAATTTCCTGGCCTTTCGATCTCAGGATTTCAATGGTTTCCTGCATAAGGTGCATGGCACCAAGTACATGATGAAAACGCGTGTGCAGTGCGCCGGGATAAACAAGATGCGTTAACCCAAGTTGCTTGATCCTACGGAGGCGCTGCAGGTACCTGTGCTCTATCAAATCAAAAATCAGTTCGTCCGGAATAGTAATAAATCCATAAACCGGATCATTGAAGATTTTCTTTTTGTTGTGGCTGGATTTGTTCAAAGCTTAAGTAGTTAGTGCTTATTCGGTTTTGTAATCAAATATCTTTTGCTTCAATTGCTCACTGTCATTTGCTACGCTGTCATTTGTGCTTCGCACGTTATTAGGCTTCGCCGTCGTTTAATTGTCATTTAGTTACACTGTCATTAGTTGTCATTTGCACTTCGTGCGTCATTTGCTTCACCATCATTTGTAGTTTATTAATAAATGCCAATGACCACAAATGAC
>CAZBDF010000083.1:0-9790 GCA_964490385.1 uncultured Lentimicrobiaceae bacterium
AATTTGAAAGTTGCCTCCATTTAAAGACCCCCTCTAACTCCCCCTTGAGGGGGAGCCGTCACACAGGCCATTGCAGTGGTTAGTGCAGTAGCCTGTGCGGTGGCACTCCTTTCCCCTCAAGGGGAAAGGTTGGGATAGGGGTCTCTCACTCCAACGCCTCCCGATATGCCTTTTCAAACCTGCCCCGGTCGTCTTCATTTTTGTATTTCATTTCAATTTGATTTTTATAGCTTGTGTAGGCTGTTGTAATCTCCAGGAGTTTTTGGCGACAGGCGAAGAGTTGCAAGGAATCGTCAAGCTGCAACATCAGTTTAATATGATCAACCCGTTCTTTTTGCAATACAGCCAAATGTTTTGCATCCTGCTCTACCGAGCCGGTGCATGCAAAAAACAAGATTGATATTGCCGCAGTCATCACCAGAAATTTAATGTGTTTGTATTTCATCCCGTCTTAATTTCGGGGCTAAAGTATTATGAGGTGAGCTTAGAAAAAAATGAAGATTGTACGGATTTATAAATTCGTGCAATACAAGGTTTGTATTACGCGTGCAACTCCTTACTGTTAAGTGATATTTCCATTTCATGCTTTTTTCCTATTTCATTCATGTTCTTGATATAGATGCTCGGTGTTACACCGGTTATTTTCTTAAAAGCAGTATTGAAGGTAGAGCGTGAATGGAATCCTGCTGACCCGGCGATCCCCTCAAGGGTCATAGATAAGTGCTTGTGTTTGGCAAACATTTTCTGTGCTTCACGTACACGCAATTTATTGAGGTAGTTGGATAAATTTGCATTAAAATGCTCATTGATGACCTTTGAAAGATAGGTGGTATTGGTCTCCAATTTATCGGCCAATTCGCCAAGACTGAGTTGAGCCTGAAGGAATAATTTCTGTTCCCGCATCAGCATATCCAGTTCCGAAAGTATCCTGAGTTTTTCTTCATCTTTAAGTTGCGGGGTCAAATCAGATGAACGGGCAAAGGTTTCCTTTTCCTCTTCCTGCCGCATCAATTCAATATTCTTTTCAACCAGCTTGCGGTTTGCCCTGGATTTCTGCAAATAAAGCCAGCTGATAATCCCTGCCGCAACAAGTAAAATTATTAAGCCTCCACTTAACCCTAACAGTGTAAGCTGTTTCTTGCGCAAATCAGCTTCATGCAATTGATTGTCCTTAACCAGTATTTCTATTTGTTGCTGCTTCTTTTCGGTTTCGTAGCGCACTTCCATTTCAGCCAATTTGGCCTGGCTTTTCTCGGTAAAAATCGAATCTTTAATCATCGCATAATTTTGGTATGCTTCGAGGGCCAGTGTGGTCTTACCTGTTTTTTCGTAGAGTTTGCTCTGGCTTTTGTAAACCTTTTGCAGGATGGGCAATGCAGAAATTTCCTTAGCAATAACAAAGGCTTCGTTCAGGTTTATCTCTGCTTTTTTGTACTTTTCTAAAGCAAGATAACATGCACCCATATTCTGTAAACCTCCAGCTGTAAACCGGCGCAAACCAAGTTCCCTGGTAGTTTCTGTTCCTGATGTGTAATATTTCAGGGCCTGTTCATATTCTCCAAGGTCGAAATAGAGCGAACCAATATTAAGTTCCTTGACGGCTGCATTGCCATAGCGCCCTAATTTTTCGGCAATGGCGATGGATTGTTTGTACAACACGAGGGCAGAGTCGCTATCGCCTTGTTTATGGAGAACATGAGCCAGGTTATTCAAAGTCATTTCCGCCTGGGCCATATTTCCTGTTTCGTAGTCAATCGCCAGGGCTTGCTTAAAATATTCACCGGCAAAGTCATACTTTTCCCAGGCAAAATAAAGTGCAGCGATATTGTTTAGGTCAACGGCAATTAACGAGGAATCCCCAACTGCTTTTGCAATCTTATAGGCTCTTTCGTAGAATTCGAGTGCCTTATCGTAATTGCCCATCTGCTTATGTACCATACCAAGGTTTCCGAGGGCGGTCGAGAGTTCCACTTCCTTGCCAGGCACCTCACAAAGGGCAATAGCTTGTTGGCTGAAGTAAATTGCGCTATCGTATTTTGAAACACCCTGATAAACACGTGCAATATTTGTGATTACAGCGGCTATGTATTCCTCATCATCAATTTCAAGCAGAAGTGCGAGGGATTTTTTGTAATACCGAAGGGCATCGTCAAACCTATCTATTTCTACACTCGAATAGCCCATCTCGTTATAACATGCAGCAGCTTCCCACAAATTATCAACTTGTTCCCAGCACACTGCTGATTTCCCAAACCATCTTACGGCAATAGCATAATCTTGTTCATACCACCATGAATCGCCAATGGTATAAAGTGCATTGGCTTGCTCTTCTAAATTGTTTGATTGTTGTGCTATGGAAAGGGCCTGCTCAGCGTAACTTCGGCCTTCGTTTATGGAATCTGGAATTAGTGATGTAGCCAGGTCATTTAACAGGCTGGGATTCCTGGGCTCTTGCCTGAGCATCATCCGAAGGCTGTCCACCTGATCTTGTGCGTAGTTAGATTGAAATACACACACAAACAGAAAGAGCAAAATAAATGCTTTATATTTTTCTGGACGATGAAGATACATTTTTGGTTTTTGATCTGAACCACCAAATGTAGATAATTAAAGGGGTTTACCTGAGGGTTATCAATATTTTTGATCCATTCTAAATAAGGGACTTATTGAAAATCACCTAACTTTTACTACATGAAACATTTACAATTTCAGCTTTTAAGATAAAATCATCTCTCGAAAGGAAATAATGCAGGCATTAAAGTGATGAATGATTTTATATTTGAGCAACAGCAATTTCATCCATCAAAATACTAAAATCGGAACTTACTCCGAAAAGTCAAACAATTAAAAAAGTGCAATAAAAACCTTAAAGCTCAAACTTTGCGACATCCTCTCCCGGAAGTTCAAATTCAACATTGCGAAGAAAGTCAACTGATGCATTGATTTCGGTGTACATCACTTTGTCGTTTTCGATGAACTTTACTTTTTTGCGATACTGAGATAGGAAATTTTCGAGATAAGGTGAAGTTTTGGCCGGGCGGCGGAACTCCAAAGCCTGGGCTGAATTAAAGAGTTCGATAGCCAGGATGCGCTCCAGGTTTTCCATCACCTTGTAGGCTTTGGTAGCACCGTTGGCACCCATGCTCACATGGTCTTCCTGTCCTTGCGAAGACTCAATGGTATCAATAGATGCCGGGGTACATAATATTTTATTTTGATTGACTATTGAAGCAGCTGTATATTGCGGGATCATAAACCCGGAGTTAAGACCGGGGTTGGCAACTAAAAATGGCGGTAAGTCCCGCTTGCCATCCAGAAGCTGGAAAGTGCGTTTTTCGGAAATACTGCCCAATTCCGACATGGCGATGCAGAGGTTATCGTGGGCAAGGGCCAAAGGTTGCCCGTGAAAATTCCCGGCTGAAATGATCATATCTTCATCAGGAAAAATAGTAGGATTGTCGGTAACGGCATTTATCTCCATCCTAAAAACATAGGAAACATAGGCAATCGAATCTTTTGAGGCACCGTGCACCTGCGGAATACAACGGAAAGAATAGGGATCCTGCACATGCTTTTTCGGGCGATTGATCAGCTCGCTGCCATCCAAAATTTGCCTGATACGGGCAGCAGTCCTGATCTGTCCACGGTGGTGCCTGATCTGATGTACCAGGTCGTGAAAGGGTTCAATCCTTCCATCAAAGGCATCCAGCGAAAGCGCAGCGATAATATCAGCCAACCTTGACAATTTAAATACCCTCAGGCAAAGATAAACCCCATAAGCACTCATAAATTGGGTTCCATTCAGCAATGCAAGCCCTTCTTTCGAATGGAGGTGAATAGGTTTCCAACCCAATGATTTCAGCACCTCAGCCGAAGCCTGTTTTTTTCCCTGGTAATAAACTTCTCCCATGCCAATCAACGGCAGGCTCATGTGTGCCAAGGGAGCCAGGTCGCCCGAAGCACCCAACGATCCCTGTTGGTAAACCACAGGAATAATATCATGGTTAAAGAAATCAATTAAACGCTGCACCGTTGAAAGCTGAACGCCGGAATGACCGTATGACAAAGCGTGCACTTTCAGCATCAACATCAGTTTTACGATTTCCTGTGGCACTTCGTCGCCCATTCCACAGGCATGCGACATCACCAGGTTTTCTTGCAATTGGTTCAGGTCTTCCCTCGAAATACTCACATCATGCAGTGCCCCAAACCCTGTATTGATGCCATAAATGGGTTCATCGCTATTTTCCATTTTGTTGTCGAGATATTCGCGGCATTTTACAATTTTTGCTGTTGCTTCGTCAGACAGATTTAGTTTGTAGGATTCAATAAAAATCCTTTCGATATCTTCGAAGTTCAATAGTTTCGAGCTGATCTGGTGTACTTTCATGGTGGAATAATTATTATTTGAATGCAAAAGTAGCTTAATTAAAAATTTGTTGATGCCTTTGTTGGAAATGGAAAGGTGGTAGGTGAAGGGCGTAGAGCGAAGGGCAGGGAGCTTAGAGTAAATAATTGTGCGGGAAGAAACGTTAAGAAAAAAAAGGAAGGTCAAATAGTTGATCCCACTCCGAAAAGTCTAAACATAAAAGAATGCCACAAAATCACTAACACACAAAAGCTCACAAAATTTAGTGTCCCGCACGTGCGGGATAGTGATTTTGTGCTTTGGTGGCAAAAAAACACTTTTCGGAGTGAGCTCAATAGTTGGAAGTTAAAGCCTAATTTTTCTGTGATCTTTGCTTATTATTTTTGATAAAAATAGTAGTATCGAAAAGAAAACTTCGAACGGATAGCAGCGATGATGAAAGGATGATAAAAGTAAAAAGCTATTTTTGCACGAAAATATTCCCATGGAAAAAGAGAAAGCTACTATCGAAGTCCTGCAACAACAATTAGAAAACGAAAGCGGCCTGATTATTTATTTTTACAGCGATAAATGTGCGCCATGCATCAGCCTGCGGCCAAAGATTTCGCAGATGGTAGAAGACAATTTCCCTGAGATGAAGCTAACTTTCATCAATTCTGAAAATCATCCTGAAGTTACCGGAAATTTTGGCGTTTTTGCCAACCCAACACTTATTGTCTTCTTCGAAGGGAAGGAATTCCGTCGCTATAGCAAATATATTTCCATTAATGAGCTTGGTGGCGACATTGAAAGAGTATATAATATGGTTTTTTCAGAATAGATTCTGCTTGCTGGATACTGTTGGGTGGTGCGCTTTCTCACCGATTAAAGTTCCCGCGGTATGGCCAGTTGCTTTTTTCTTGCAGGATGCTTTTTGATTTGTATATGTCTAATTTTTTCACTTCTTTGTCATAATGACCCCGATACGCCAATTGGCTATGATTTGCATGTTAGGCACTTTGGCTTCATCTTGAAAGGTTATGTAGTCTTTTGTGTCACAGTAATCCAAGATTTGTCAAAGCCTATAGATTTCAAAACTTTTTCTTTGTCTAAAGGTTTAGGTTGTTTCATGTTTACAATCAGCCTTTTTTTTGGCACATTTTCAATTATAGTAAACTGAGAACCATGTGGTTGCCAAGTAAAAGTGTGTTCTCTTGTTTTCTTGCAGGTTCCTACAAGATTATTATTCTTATTCCATTCCCAATTGTAGAGTTCATAATCATAGCGAATAGTGTCAAACTCAAAAACTACAACTTCATTTAAATCATTAGATTTGATTAGAACAACTGTGCGCAAATGTTTAAATTTTTCTCGAATTGCTGAGACTCTTTCATTCCATATTTCAAGAACGAGTTTGCCAATAAATCCAGCACCTGCTTTTTGATCACTACGTTCTCCAAAAGAATAATTAGGAGAGTTACGACCTGAAATTAACCGTACCTTTTTCTGAGTGGATGGTCTGGTTGCCTTAACAGATTTAGCACCCCAAGCGGTATTACCCATTACTACATCGTCAAGTCCAACATTAGATGGCTTCCAGTCAGCACCAATACAGTTTGCGAAAATATTTTCCCATTCTGAACCTTCAAGTTCTGGTTTCCCCTTTGAGGCAAGTAAGTAGATTAACTCTTTACCAAGTAAAAAAGGAAATTCCTTCGGAAATTCATTTAGAGGAAAAGCCGAAACAGATTTATGTACTGTTCTTAGTTTGGGAGATTTATTATTTTCCATAAACTATTTCATATTCTCTTAAAACTGAACTCATTTCCATTGAGGTTGCAACATATGGCAGCAATTTTAAGATAACGGCTTTTACAATATTTACAGGTACGGCATTCCCAGCTTGTTTCTTTGCTTGGCTGTCAGACACCACAATTTTATAAGTATCAGGAAAGCCTTGTAAACGTAGCATTTCTCTTGGTGTTAAACGTCGCTCTCCGTTAACGAGTAAGTAATTATATGAAGCACCGGCACGTAGTGCACAAGAGTATGGGTAAGAAGAAATATTCCCAGATTTATTTTCGTGCCAAATAGATAATTTATATGCTGACTTATGCTTCTCTTTACGTTTTTTTGCAATATAATCAGATGCAAAATGTTTCTTATCAACTTTTCTTTCAATAAGATCTGATAAGGGTTTAAATGGTCTTATGGGTGAAGGATAGCTGAATAATATTGGATCTTTGTGTCCAATAATTATAACACGTTCACGTTTTTGAGGAAGTCCATAGTCAAGTGCATTTAATACGGCATACTGAACATTATATCCTAATTCCTTTTCCAGGGTTTTAATAATTATTTTCAGTGTTTTTCCACCATCATGACCGACCAATTGCTTTACATTTTCTAAAATAAATGCTTTCGGTTTTTTGTGTTTTATGATTCTAGCAATATCAAAAAATAAAGTGCCACGTATATCATTAAATCCTTGCATTTGTCCAATGATGCTAAATGGTTGGCAAGGAAAACCTGCAAATAAAATATCATGATCAGGAATGTCATTTTCGTCAATCTTAGTGATATCTCCTGTGGGTCTATCACCAAAATTAGCTTCATAACTATCTTGACAATAAGTGTCAATGTCTGAGGAAAATACACAATCTGGGATTAGGTCATTTTCGACACAAGCTTGATCCATAGCCGTCCTAAAGCCCCCAATTCCACAAAATAAATCTACAAATTTTATTCTTTCCATTGCTGAATTAATTAAAAGTCAAATTTAACATATTGGTCGTAAAAATGGTGTCTTTTTATCCAAAAATTTTATAGATCATTTGTTAACACCCTGACTTAGTAGCAATTGCGCCAAACTACTACTTATACACACATTTGTAGGCTGATGGCCCGCTAACTTTAACCTTGAATTTTTTGTTGGCTTCCACTATAAATGTTTCGTAGGGTTTATAGCTTTTCCATTCGGTTTCACCGGGGAGTTGAACCACGAGTTCGCCCGATGTAACGGTCATGTATTCTACAGTTGAAGTTCCAAATTCATACTCACCTTTTGCCATAACACCAATTGTTACCGGGCCTTCGATGTTTTCAAATGCCAGTGATTTTACATTTCCGTCGAAATATTCGTTTACTTTAAACATGATAATTTACTTTTTTGATTTTAAAATTTATTGAAAAGCAAAAGTATTATTCCAATGGAAGAAAAGCATGAACAGGAGAAAAAAAACTGATTTACGATTGGAGATCAACGATTTTTGATTTTTGAAGTATGAGAGCACCAATCAAATCAATAAAAATGGACTCTTGCGGTGATGAAGCATTGAAGTTAACTCAAAATCCTGTCCATTGCCCAATTGGTCCTGGCGGCAGTTTCGCCTGTGCTGGGGCATTTTCCTTTGCCCAACAATTCATCAACAATGGTTTGGATTAATGGCTGCTGGATGTGAACAGGATTAGCGAGATCAAAAATCTGCTTGCCGGATGCCGTTTCTAAAACCACAGGATCATTCCCAAAAGTAGCAAAAGTAATCTTGCCCTTATCGCCCACAATTTCAGTCCGGTCCAATTTATCATATGCCGAAAAGCACCAGGCACCGGTTCCCTGAACGCCATTTGAAAATATGAAATTCCCAATCACCATATCTTCAGTAGGATATAATTCAGCCTGGTTTGCTGAATTCCCCTGGGCAAAAATGATGTGCCCGAAATAGAATTGCAGAATATCCAGGGTATGACAGGCAAGGTCAACAAAATAACCACCACCGGAAACTTCAGGGTTTGTACGCCAATTCTCCTTTTTTTCCAAATCAATTTTAGCAGGAGGCATATAAAGTGTAGTGTTTACGAAGCGCACATTTCCAATTTCACCGCTATCGATCAGTGATCTGATTTTAAGAAACTGCGGCAAAGCCCGCCGGTAATAAGCAATAAACAATGGCACTCCTGCATTTTTGCAAGCGGCATTCATTTCTTTGCATTGCCACATATCCAAAGCCATGGGCTTTTCCACATAAACCGGCTTGCCGGCTTCGGCAGCCATGATTACGTAATCCTTGTGGCTTGATGGTGGAGTGGCAACATAAATGATGTCAACTTCGGGGTCATTGATCAGTTGCCCTGCATCGCTATACCATGTGTGGACCTGATGCCTTCTGGCATAATCCTGTGCTTTGATGGCATTTCGGGACATCACGGCCAGAAGTGTAGAATGTTCAGCCAATTGAAACCCAGGGCCACTTTTTACTTCCGTTACATTACCGCAGCCAATCATTCCCCACCTGATGGTTTTCATATCTAAAAGTTTTTTCAAAGATACTTCGATAATTTGAAAATTTGACGATGTGCAAATTTGTGCATTGCATCATTATACGAAAAATTAAAGCCCTGCCTCGTGGCAAGGCTGGCACTTCGTGGGAAGCAACAGATCTACAAAATATCGTATTGTTAATAGACGTTTCAAGGTCCGCCAGCATCTCTTTCGCATAGCTTCAGTGGAGCAAAGCCGGCGGACGCTTGAAAGTCAGAGGCCTGACCTTGGAACGTGCGGAGCACTTTCAAGCGTCAAAACATGGATGACTTAACATTAGAGTTTTGTTAGTACCGAAGCTCCAGAAATATCAATGTTGCCTAAAACCGGGTCTCCATAATATTTCAATACTGAAGCGCCGCTGAGTTTTGCATCCAAATGATCGAGTACAAAAATGGTAGCTACTGATGCACCGGAAAGATCCAGGTCTGCAACATTCACTTCAAAGCTTCCGATATTAATAATGCTGGCGCCGCTGCCATATAGCGAAAGATTTGTGGCGAATCCACCAACATTCATTTCGCTGGCACCCGAAAGTTCAACATTCCAATTTTCAACTCCAATCATTCCCCCAAAAATGGATGCCCCCGACAAGTTGAGACTGAGATCCGATAATTCCGAAAAACCATTTATGGAACTCATTGATGCCCCACGGCCTTTCAGGTCGGTAATGTTTGGCATATAAATCTCTGCTGTTATGCTGCCAAATTTGTAGTTACGCCCATCTTCCAATGATATTACCAGCCAATCACCTGTGGTAAAAACATCAAGGTATTTTGCCAGGTTGTCGTCAACGGTTATTTGTACATAAAAACTATCAGCTTCATGTATGTTTGCTATCAAGGCATCACTTACATCAATCTGGCTGAAATTGTTGTACGAATAATTCACATCCATATAAGTACCCGAGCCCTTAATTGTGCCCGAACTGTCATCATCCTTATCACATCCCCAAAATTGAAAGATTGTTATGGCAAAAGCTGCAAGTATTAAAAATTGTTTTTTCATAGTTTCTAAAGTTTTATTCTTAATGTCTTTCATTTAATGACGAGAATTATTCCGATAGGTTGCGGAGTGTGAGTTTTTGTTAGGGAATTACGAGATTGTTAAATTGTTGTATT
>CAZBDF010000083.1:9890-13050 GCA_964490385.1 uncultured Lentimicrobiaceae bacterium
ACCTCAAACCTAAAAAACTCCCCATCATCATATTCTTTCTGTCCAAACCACCAGCCGGCATTTCCTTTTGCAGGAATGACAATTCCTTTTCTTTTAACCTCAGATTCAACATTTACCCCAAAGGTAATGTAATCCCAAATTTTTGTATCACCGGGATTTCCCCAACGTTCGGCGAAAGCCTTTTTTAATGAACCATCTTCACCTATAATTAAATGTAGTGGTTTGTTTTCCTGGTAAAGATCCCAGCTAAGGGTGATTTCATTTTCAGAAATTACTTCCCATTTTACTTTTGGATGGATTAAAAGATGAGGTGTAAAAAGGGCTTCAAGCATCGCACGGCCTTCAGCAGACCTAGTTACATCCGGGCCTTCGGCTTTGTTTACGGGAATGAAATTAAACAAAGTCCATTGCATCGCCCCCTGGTTTTCCAGGAAATAGTCGAAACCTTTTACGGGGAGGATTCCCATTTTAACTGTCGCTTCCCAAAGAAAACCTTTGAATGGATTTGCATAAAGCACCGATTTAAACTGCGACCAATTCACCAGTTTAATGATGCCCTTCATGGGTGTGATACTGTGGGTGACAGCTGGAATGCCATCAGGAAGATGATACCTGAGATAGCGCGACACCGGCTCAGGATAAGTCTTAAGCAATTCTATGCGATCGATGCCATCGGATTCCTGATTCGTCAGGTTTTTAATAATCTCTTCTTTAGTCATCGCTATCAAGTGTTTGTTGACGCTCAGAATTAAGCCTGAGCTTAAGGACGTCAGGGCGGGAATAATGTCCTGTTGCATCAAAATTCTGCCTTTCCATCCTGATCTTTTCAGATTGGATTTCTACTGTAAATAAATCTTCGGTGTTGACCTGTGGCGACAGGATCCACTCGGCGTCAGGCCCTGCAACACAAGAACCCCCATCGGTCATCTCTTCCGGCATTTGGTCGATAATTTCGTTGTAGAACGGAAGATTGACAGGGATGTTTTCTTTGCGCATCAATGCCGAAACGGATATAACATAGGATCGCGATTCTTTTGCTATGAATTTTGTTATATCTTCGGTATTCCTTACGCTGCCCGGCCATACAGCAATGTGCACATCCTCACCCTGTGCATAAAGTGCAGTGCGGGGAAGCGGCATCCAATTTTCCCAACAATTCAATCCACCCAAAGTAAAGTTGCCCATTTTATGGCACTTCAGCCCGTTGCCATCACCAATTGACCACACCAGCCTTTCGTCGTAAGTTGGCATCAGTTTGCGGTGCACCGATTGAATTACACCGCCTTTATCGATATAAACCAGTGAGCAATACAAACTGTGTCCCCGGTTGGCAGGACGTTCTATCATTCCCAAATAAACTGAAGTACGATTTCTTAACGCAGCTTCACAAATATTGTTCAATTCACCATCTTCGATGCAAACGGATTGATCGGCGTAGTGGGCAAAAATCTTTTTTTGTAGGGGATCATTCCATTTTGCACCTCCGGTTGAAGCAAGCCAAAAAGGGTAGCCTGGTAACAAAGCTTCACCAAATACAACCAGGTCGCAACTTTCTTTGCCAGCCTTATCGATGAATTGAATTATTTTTTCGACGGTCTTTTCTTTGTCGAGCCAAACCGGGGCTATTTGTGCCAGGCCTATTTTGAGGGTTTCGTTGTTTGTTGTCATGTTATGTTTTTACTTCCTGTTTTCAACATTTCAAAATTCATTATTGGGTGTTCGATATTCAAGATTCTCTTTACCTTTTGATGCAGTCGCGCCTTCCCCTTCAAATATTCACTTTCAAAATTCAGAAGAATAAACCGCGAAGGACGCAGAGGGCGCTGAGAAGAATTAAATTCATCTGATCTGTATCTCCTCTATTATATATCATCACATTTTCAAATCCCATCATTCCATCCTTCCAACTACCCACCACTTCAATATTCTACATTCATTATTCGATATTCAAAATTCCCTTTTCCTCCCTTTTTGACACTGGCGTATCCTTCTGACGAAACCAAGTCAGCACCGCAATGGGAAATCGTTTGTCATTAGCCACCCTATTTCCCCTATAAACCTTATACCTTCTTCCCCTTCACTTCCTCTCCCTATTCTCCAGCCTGTACTCATCCTTCTCTTTGCTCTCTTCCAGCATATCTTCAGGGTTGTCGATAACTGGGGATTCCTCCAATGCGCTCCAATCGAATTGCTCATCGAAGGGGTCGAGGGCTTTTTGAGGATCAAACATTCTACTATCAACACCCACAGCTTTATAGGGTGTGAAATCCGGCTCATCCGTAAAAAGATTGGCCAGATCGGTTGCGCCGGCATCATATTGATTGAGGTAGGGAAGCCCGAGGATGTTCCAAAAAGTTTTAAAAATACTTCCAAAACTATAGTGTTGGTGGCCTACAAAATCTCTTTTCGACCACGGTGAAATTACCATCAGCAGGCTGCGGTGAGCGTCCACATGGTCCACACCATTTTGTGCATCGTCTTCGGTGATAACGATGGCCATATTTTTCCAGTATGGAGTTGCCGACAAATATTCGACAATCCTTCCTACTGCCAGGTCATTGTCGGCCATGTAGCTTTCGCGGAAAGGATAACCTGCTTCCGGCCTGTCGCCTGCACCATGGTCGTTGGGGATGATCACTGTAATCATTGATGGCATGGCTGTTTCTGTATCCATCCATTTTTCATCGAATTCTTTTATAAATTGATCAACCCTGAACTGATCTGGAATGGCCATATTGTAAGTGGGGAATGTTTTAGAAGTTCTGTCGAACATTGGCTGTGGGACCGGATAATTTACAAAATGCCTGACTCCGGTATATTTGAACGATTCCTGGTAAACCGCGGGTTCAAACATGATTCCAAATCCAAAATTAAAAAAGTCGATTCCGCTTCTATTGAGGTGTTCCCACATCGAACCTGCCTCGTTATAATCTTCGGGGTAAATGGCGCCGGCAGCACCGGTCATTCCATAAATTCCGGGTGCGTCAGAATCGTATTTGAAATTCCGGTTTCCACCATAACTTGCCGGAGTTGTGGATTCGACCCATTCGTTTGGATAAGTGTTAACCAGCCAACGGTGCCCGTCTGCCGACACATCCGAATCCACATAAAAATTATCAGCTATGGCAAATTCCCGGGCGAGTTTCAGGTGATTGGGCAT
>CAZBDF010000084.1:0-13005 GCA_964490385.1 uncultured Lentimicrobiaceae bacterium
CCAGGTAATCGAAACTGGATTTGCTACATGATCCCAGCACAAAAATAAGTGCAATGATTGTAAAGCTGTGAATTGTATTTTTCATTTTAAAAAGTGTTTTAATGATATTAGTATCTATTATAAATTTCAGTAAAAACTAAATAAATATTCTTATTCAATAATTAATTTAATGACTTCGCTGGACTGGCCCATAGTGATTCTTGCAAAATAAAAGCCATTGCAGAGTTCCTTAGGATTCCATGTAACTGATTGTCCGTTGCTGTTGCTTAACGCTGCAACCTTGTTTCCAAGTACATCAAAAATGTTTACTTCCACAGATTCTCCAGCATGTTTGTCAAAAGTAAAAGTAAAATCTCCGGTTGATGGGTTAGGGTAAACATTTGTAAATCCTTCAGTAGGTAACATATTACCATCAATACCAGTATTTAGCCATTCCGGTTTCTCGATGTAAGCATTTGAGTAGAGGCGGTATTCTCCGCGTTCGAGGTCTAAGGATTGGTTGCTGCTGTTTACATCATATTCTGTTTGGGTATAAAATTCGTACCATTTTCCGGTTTCGGGCCAGTTGGGTGTAATGGTATTGCTTTCCATTCCAAAATTACCAACCACCACCACATCCATCGACGAATGGCGGAGCACGATCACCTTTTCTTTATTGTAAACATCCAATGAAAAATCAGTTGTTGCAAATACATCATACTCTTTTTTAAGTTCGATGAGGGCTGCATAAACACTGAATAAATAATTGCGCTGGTAATCTTCCAGGTAGTCCCACCTTGGTGGTTTTGGATCCGTCCGGCTTTCGTCGGTGCCAGTAGGCCAGTTAATTGAATAGTCGTAGCCCATCTCACCAAATTGCCAGATCATTTTTGGCCCGGGAATAGGGATGAAAAAGTTGGCAGCAAGTGCAGCACGCTCCAATGCAGTGATTGTATCAGTAATATTATATCCACCCTCCATTCTACCATAAGTAACATTTTTAAACATATTGCGCTCTTCGTCATGGCTTTCAATATATCCAACAACATGTGGGTCGTTATAGCCACGTACCTGGTACGAAATCCAATCGATATTTGATTTTCCCGATTCAGTCCAACCCATCGTGCCTTCAGTATAATTATAGTTTAGGTTGCCCCAGGGCATCATGCCATTGTTGGCAAGTACTTTTTCTTCAGAATTCTCGGCGAAGTGCTCAAGGATGACATAGGCATTGGGATTTACATCCCAGATGGCTGATGAATAATCATCCCAAATGTCTATCCTGGTTTGATCGTATTGACCCCATTGGCCTGTGTTTCCAAGTGTGTTTTTTTGTGTGAAGCCTTTCGACAGGTCAAATCTGAAGCCATCAAATTTATACTCTTCAAGCCAGTACTTATTAACCCTTTTTGCAAATGCACGGGTAGCCGGGCTTTCGTGATTGAAGTCAAAACCAACATTAAAGTCATGTTTTGGGATCGGGTTATAAAAAGGGCTGTCTTCAGTGGGCCGGCTGTTTTCAACGTCCCAATACATTTGAACATATGGTGAAGTCCAGAATGAATGGTTGAGCACCATATCAAGCACCACAGCAATTCCGTTTTGATGGCAAACATCAATCAATTCTTTCAATTTATCTTTTGGTCCGTAATATTTGTCAGGTGCAAAATAATAGCTGGGGTTGTATCCCCACGACAAATTCCCTTCAAATTCACTCACCGGCATTAGTTCCAGGACATTAATTCCAAGACGTTTAAAGTAGTCAATGGTATCGGTAAGGCTCTGGTAGGTGTGGAGTGCAGTAAAATCACGGATCAGGCATTCGTAAACCACCATGTCCTCAACAGCCGGCGGGGTGAAGTTTTCTACCTGCCAAACATAAGGTTCCTGCGCAGTTTGTAATACAGTTGCTACTCCACGCACCATTTCATTGTCAGGGTAATCAATCAGGTTAGGATAGGTCGCGTTATTGATGTAATGATCGTTCCATGGATCACTCACTTTGTCGGCAAAGGGGTCGCCAACTTTAATCCAACCATCAACAAAATACTGGAAAATATATTCCTGCCCGGCAATGAGGTTGTCAATCTGAAGCCAAAATCTCGTTTCATCCGGGGTTTGTTTCATGTATGAACCTTCATTTACTTCCCAGCTATTAAAATCACCAACAACGAAAGCAGTTTCTTTCAGTGGTGCAAAAAGTGAAAGGACTACCGTGTTGTCATCGATGTAATTGATGCCATCAATAATACCGGCAGGTAATTCTTCAACAACCGGATCCGGGATTACAACATAGGCAAAAGAATCAGCAACCATTTCGGTAGCATCCTTAGCAATTACTTTTACCCAAACATCAGTCCAGTAGGAACCAAAATTATCAGCAAGAATATTATAGCTAAATGAAATCATATCGGTTTCATACTTCAGTTCATCATTCACATAAAGAAACAAACTGTCGGCATTGGGTGCTGTTGCTTCTACAAGAATTTCCTGGTTGAGGGTGGCCAGAAAACGATCCAAATAAGGTTCGGTGATAATAAGGCTTAGGCCTGATTCAAAAACATCAACAAACATATCTGGTGACTGCGTTTCAGAATCTTCACTGCGGAAGACCATGCTCAACTCGGAAATTACGCCACTTGAGGGAACACTCCAAAAATCGCGGATAGATGGCGTAATTACCAATTCCCATAAATCTCCGCCAAGATTGGTCAATTCGGGTTGGCTGGTATTAACGCCCCACTGGCCAATTACATATTGCCACTCGTTGCCATCAACAGTTACTCCACAGTGGGTGTACAATTTTCCGTCGTAGCCTTGCAGGTCGCTGCCGATGGCATTAAATGTAAGTACAACCTCACCCTCGTCGGTTGGGTATTCGGGAACGGTACTGATCGATTGGGCCGAAACAGTTATTCCTACCAGGATAAGAAAAGTTGGAAGCAAGATTTTGATAAAATTCATGGTATTCTCTTTTTGATTTTCGATTTTTTCAGCCTACAAAATTAACAAAATTAGATTGCTGTTGTGTAACTATTTAGGTGGATGTATTATTTACCAAGATACTAATGACCCCAACCCCAGCCCTTCAACCCTGGAGTAAAGTCCGCTCTTCAGCCCAAGTGTCATGTCAATTGTGAGGTTTCGGGTTATTTTTGACGTTTCAATGTGCTACGCACGATTGAAAGTCAGGGTATTGACATTGAAACGTGCGGAGCACTTTCAATCGTCATAATATGTTTGACATGACACTAGAGTAAAGTCCGTTTCAAGAATGCTGGTATAATTCTATACGATGCGGAAGCCATTGCAATGGGTAATTACTATTTTACCGATGCCAATACCGGGGACGAAACGAAAGTTGAATATACCTTTGGGTATTTCAAAGATGAACAGGGGAATCTTCGTATCAATGTTTACCATTCTTCACTTCCGTATAGCATTGGCGATTAATTGTTGTTAAAGCGTTCTGATTAGGGTGTACGACAAATTGCATTACGCGGTTTTTATAGGCCACTCTTAGGTTTGATACCTGTCGAAGGCCTGATTTAATCCATCCCTGCCGTAGGGCTGTTCATTTCAAAATATATTAGTAAATATTGAATTGCTTTGTTACGAGAGATACTGTCCCGTTAGGGACAAAATATTTCTAAAAACAGGAAACACACGTTTGACAAAGTCCCGTAGGGACGTGATACAAATAGGTTTGTGGTAATTCGATTGTACTTTGGTTTGCTGATGGATGTTGTTTTTTAGAAGACATCCAATAATCATATCGTCCCTAACGGGACTTAATTACGTTTGTCATTGGTAATGCTATAAATATCAAGTCCCTACGGGACTGTGGAATGAAGCAGTTAATTGGTTTTTGTTTTTGCTTTAAGGCCAGCCTCGCCAGCTAGGCGGGGAATTAAAGGGTCAAGTGAAAAATTGAAATATTTGGACCTGTGCAATTTGTCGCGCACCATTTGATTATAGCATTTAATTTTGAATAAAAAAAGCCCGGCCAAACTTGACCGGGCTTTTTTTTATTAAAGAACCTAATCTTAGTTCTTTACAAATTTTGATGTTTGTACGCCACTTTCGTTGTGGAAAGTTACGAAATAAACACCGCTTGTGAGGTTAGATGTACCAATGGTTACACCATTAGTTGAAAGGTTATTAACTGATTTTACAAGTTCACCAATCACGTTATAAACTTCAATCTTGTTTACATCACCAATGTTATCAATGGTCAATTGGTTTCCAACAGGATTTGGATAGAGTTTATAACTAACCATTCCTGGTGTTTCGTTGATGCCAACATTTCCTAAAGCCAATAAAAAGTCAGTACATAGTTCAGGGTTTTCAGGATCAAAAGCTTTTGCTTCACCGGCATCCCATGCCCCACCATTGAATACACAATTGATGGCTGTAACGTCAGCACCTTCTTCAAGTCCGTAAAATTCAGCAGGAATAAAAGTAATGGCCCACTTGTACATGTCAGCTCCGCCACCAAAAGGAAGATAGAAATCTACACATTCTTCAGGGTTCTCGGGGTTGAAAGCTTTGCCTTCGCCTGCATCCCAGGCACCACCGTTAAATACTAAGTTAATTCCTTGTACATTAGTGCCTTCTTCTGCTCCATAAAATTCAGCAGGAACAAATGTAAACGACCATGTGCCATCTTCGTTGCTCATGTATTTAGGCTGCTGACCGTTGACACCCATTTCATTAAAAGCAACAGGGTTTGACCAACCGGCATCATCAATAGTAAGCCCCGAATGCATCATCACACTGTCTGCAGCTAATAAAGCTTCGGCAGGACATGAAACGTTTGCATCAAACGTAATGGTAATCTCATCCCATGCTGTTGCATTTGCAGGTGTCATCGAAATTCCACCCTGGAATCCTGTACCAAGTCTCATTAATTTTGGATATTGTCCGTTTACACCCATACCATCAAAAGCAACTGCGTTTGACCAACCAGTACCATCAAGGGTAACACCTGAGTGCATCATTACCGAATCAGCCATGTATAAGGCTTCGGCAGGGCAGCTCATGCTAACATCCAAAGTAAGTGTAATTTCATCCCATGCGGTTGCATTTTCGGGAGTTACTGTGATAATCTCTTGTGCCATTGCAAAAGTTCCCATTGCAAGGAACACTAAAACAGCACTCATTCTTAAAGTAAATTTTCTCATAGTTTTTAAAATTTGATTAGTAAAATTCGATTTTTCAATGTGCAAAATTAAATAAATTATAATATCTCAATATGTATTTTGATAAAAAGTTTAATTTTTATCAAATTTAGTGCCGCTTTTGCCGATTAACAGAACGATCAGTCAATGGGTGACAAATAATTATTCTAATGATATGTTAAAAACATTTAAAATGATTTTTGTACCTTTGCCGCCACTTTTGAAAAAGCAAATAAATTTAACAATTAACTAACTAACCAAAACTTTTAATTATGGTAAAACATCTTAAGTCAAAGCTCATTCTGCTGCTTGCAATGATGTGTTTTGGCACTGTAACGGTTTTCGCCCAAACAGGCGAAGTAACAGGTACAGTAACGGATGCCTCAGACGGAACTACCCTACCCGGAGCCACCATTGTGGTTAAAGGTACTGTAAGAGGAACGGTTACTGATATCGATGGGAACTACGGTATTTCGGTTGGACCAAACACCACACTGGTGTTTTCTTTCATTGGCTATGAGCCACAGGAAATCCCTGTCCAGCCAGGGTCAACTGTAAACATTGCCTTACAAATGCAATCTACTGCGCTCGAAGGCTTTGTAGTAATAGGTTATGGTGTCCAGAAAAAAGAGGATGCCACAGGTTCTGTTACCGCAATTGATGAGAAACTTTTTAATAAAGGTGCAATCGTGTCGCCTACTCAATTGATTAGTGGTAAGGTTGCCGGTGTGCAGGTTATCAGTGGTGGTGGTGCTCCCGGTGAAGGCGCCACGGTCAGGATCAGGGGAGGCTCATCCCTTTCAGCCAGTAACGACCCGCTGTATGTAATAGATGGTGTTCCTATTGATAATGATGGGATATCCGGTATGCGTAACCCACTCAATACCATCAACCCTGCTGATATCGAAACTTTTACTGTATTGAAAGATGCTTCGGCAACAGCAATTTATGGATCCAGGGCTTCTAACGGTGTAATTATTATTACTACCAAAAAAGGAAAAAAAGGTGCCCCGATGTCTTTCAACTATACCGGTAAGTTTTCTCTGTCAACACCTGGTAAAAAGATAGATGTACTGAGTGCCGATGAATTTCGCAGTGCAGTAACAGAAAGATATCCCGACTATGTTGGCCTATTGGGTGATGCCAATACCGATTGGCAGGATGAAATCTACCAGAATGCTTTTGGTATGGACCATAATGTGAGCATTGCAGGCGATGCGCAGGGATTACCCTACCGCTTGTCTATTGGTTTTACCGATGAGGATGGTATCCTGAAGACTGATAACATGAAGCGTACTACTGTTGGAGTCGCCCTCAGTCCAACACTATTTGATGATCACCTGAAAATTAACCTCAATGTTAACTATGTAAACATTAAAAATGAATTTGCCGACCGTGGAGCCATTGGTTCAGCCATACAATATGATCCTACAAAACCTATCAAAAACGATTCTATTTACAATCCCTTGTATTTGGATGATATTGATGGTAATGGTGAAGCCGATAATACAGTGCTAATGCCCCCAACCGATTTTGGTGGATACTATGCATGGGTTCAGAATAATGGCACTGATGTTCCTGTAGAGCAGGGATCGAGTAACCCGGTTGCTTTATTAAATATGCGGGACGACCAATCAACGGTAAACCGTGTTCTCACAAACTTTCAGTTGGACTATAAATTTCATTTCCTTCCTGAATTGAGGGCCAACTTAAACCTCGGCCTCGACCATTCACATTCCAAAGGCGATGTTATTGTCCCTGATTATGCACCGTGGGCGTATGATGCATTGAATGGAGGTGGTAGCTACAATTCGTACACACAAACAAAAGACAACGAATTGTTGGATTTCTATCTCAATTATGTAAAGTATGTTGATAAAATTGAAAGCCGTTTTGATGTGATGGTAGGATATTCATGGCAGCATTTTTACAGAAGTAATAACTCGATTAATGGTAATTATTCAAGACAATTTACCATCGATTCCGTTGCAGGCCGCCCCGGGGTTTATCAGAAAAATTTCTTTGGCGACCCAACACGGACCCATAACATTGATACAACTATTCGTCCTACCGAAAGTTATTTGGTTTCATTTTTCGGACGCTTTAACTACACACTTAAAGACAGGTATCTGTTAACTTTTACTTTGCGTGATGACGGTACTTCACGTTTTTCACCCGAAACACGTTGGGGTTTGTTCCCGGCTGCAGCATTTGCATGGAAACTTAATGATGAACCATGGATGCAAAACGTTGATGTTTTGTCACAGTTAAAAATCAGGGCTGGATGGGGTGTTACTGGTCAGCAAAATATTAACCAGGGGGATTATCCTTATTTACCGCGTTATACCACAAGTAATGTATTCGCACGTTACCAGCTTGGAAACATGTTTTATTATACCATGCGCCCCGAGGGATATGATGCAAATATCAAATGGGAAGAAACTACTACCATTAACTTTGGTCTCGACTTTGGTTTTGCTGAAGACAGGGTTTATGGTTCTATCGATGTATATCAGCGGAAGACTAAAGACCTGATCAACTATATCCCTGTACCTGCCGGTACTAATCTTTCAAATTTTATCCTCACCAATATTGGCGACCTCGAGAACAAGGGTGCTGAATTTGCTATTACTGCAAGGCCATTGAATTCAACCAAAGTTTTCTGGGAAATTGGTTTCAATGCTACCTATAATGAAAACAAAATTACCAAGCTTACTGCTACCGACGATCCCGATTACCCGGGTGTTGCAACCGGAGGAATTTCAGGTGGTGTAGGTAATACTGTTCAGATGCATAGTGTTGGGTATCCTGCCAATTCATACTTTGTTTATGAGCAGGTGTATGGTACTGATGGATTGCCCATCGAAGGTTTGTATGTTGACAGGAACAACGATGGTGAAATTACTGACACCGACCGCTATCACTATAAAAAGCCCGCTGCCGATTTCTATTTTGGAATCAATTCGAGTGTGGCCTGGAAAAACTGGGATTTCTCATTCTCAGGACGTGCCAATTTCGGAAACTATGTATATGATAATTTGAATTCAGAAAATGGTGTTTACGAAAGGTTGTACCGCCCCGAAGGGCCCTACCTCGGAAATATCACGGCGGCAGTTACAAATACTGAATTTGTAACTCCACAATACCTCTCTGATTATTATATCCAGGATGCATCATTCTTTAAAATGGATGCGATGACATTGAGTTATTTATTCCCTGCCATAGGTGGAAGCAATGTTGACTTGCGTTTGTCAGGTACTGTAAACAATGCCTTTACAATTACCAATTATGATGGGATTGACCCTGAAATTTCTAATGGAATTGATAACAGGATTTATCCACGTCCGAGGGTTTATGTACTTGGTGTAAGCCTTCAGTTTTAATCACATTTAAAAATAGATAATCATGAAAAAGATATTAAAAATAACATTGGTTATTACAGGGTTCCTCTTGATAATCACATCCTGTGTAAAGGATCTCGACACAATCCCCCTCGATAAGGATGTTACTACAGCAGCCACTGTGTTCGACGATCCCGAAGCTTATATACAAATACTTGCAAAATTGTATGCAGGTCATGCAGTATCCGGCCAGGAAGGCCCCGCCGGTAATGGCGATATCAGTGGGATCGATGAAGGTTTTGGCCAGTATTTACGTGCCTGGTGGTACCATCAGGAGTTACCAACTGATGAAGCAGTTATTGGTTGGAACGACCAGACCATTAAAGATTTTCACTATCAATCATGGGGTGCGAGCGATGTTTTTGTAGCCGCCATGTACTATCGTATATTTTATCAGATTTCAGCTTGTAACGAGTACATCCGCGAAACTGCTGATGACAAACTCAGCGACAGGGGCGTAACAGGTGACTTCCTTGCCCAGGTTAAAACTTATCGCAACGAAGCACGCTTCCTCAGGGCACTCAGTTATTTTCATGCAATGGATTTATTTGCAAATGTTCCGTTTGTAACCGAAGCTGATGCTGTTGGTGCATTTTTCCCAAACCAAATCCAAAGGGCTGATTTGTTCACCTACGTCGAAAGTGAATTGAAAGACATTGAAACTTTATTGATTGCTCCGAGAACGGAATATGCACGTGCCGATCAGGCCACAGTTTGGAGCCTTTTGGCAAAGGTTTATTTGAACGCAGAAGTATATACCGGAACTGCTAAATATGGCGAGTGTGCTACTTATTGCCAAAAGGTTATTGATGCTGGTTATTCGCTGCATCCAAATTACGCGTATCTTTTTATGGCTGATAATAATTTGAATAACCCTGAGCAAATTTTCTCGGTAGCATTTGATGGCAATGCAACCCAGACTTATGGAGGAACTAACTTTATTATCCACGCTGCTATTGGTGGTGATAAAATGATCCCCTCTAATTATGGTGTTGGTGGTGGCTGGGGTGGTACACGTACCACAAGTGCCCTTGTTGATAAATTCCCGGATGAAACCGGGGATATCGATGGCAGGGCAATGTTTTTTACTGAAGATCAGAATAAGGAAATTGTAGATATTGGGGTATTTACTGATGGATACGCAATTACCAAGTGGAAAAATGTAAAATCAACCGGAGGTGCCGGGGCAAGCCTTGATTATCCTGATACTGATTTTCCTTATTTCCGTTTGGCTGATGTTTACCTGATGTATGCAGAAGCAGCAGTGCAGGGAACAGCTGATATGGGAATGGCCGTAAATTATGTAAATATGCTCAGGGAAAGGGCTTATGGCGATGCTAGCGGAAATATTTCTGCCGGCGATCTCGATCTTAACTTTATTCTTGACGAACGTGCACGCGAATTGTATTGGGAATGTACACGTAGGACCGACCTCGTGAGGCATGGTAAACTTACAGGTGGCGATTATGTATGGCCCTGGAAAGGTAATGTTGCCGATGGCGCTTCTACGGATAGTAAATTCAATATTTTCCCGATTCCTGCGTCAGATGTCGGAGCCAATCCAAACCTTCTACAAAATAACGGTTATTAAAATTGAATATTAAAATGATATTAGATATGAAAAAACTAACATTAATATTTATTGCAGTACTGGGGCTTGGCTTGATGTTTTCCTGTGAAAAGAAGGAAGCCACACCGGTGTATGATCCGGGCCAGAATACTGCGGCCACAATAAGCGAACCCGCTGCCGATGCCCAGTTTGTGCTTACCGAAGAAACTGCCGACAGCGTTATGACCACTTTTAAGTGGTCAACAGCAAGCTATAACCTGGATGACTTGGAAACAGCTACTTATTCCATCCAGGTTGATATGCCCGACAGTAATTTTGTTAACGCAAAAGAACTCGCCTCCACAACAGAAACTATGTATGCCATAACAGTAAATGATATGAACAAGGTACTCATTGGTTTAGGCTATGAAGCGGATGTAGCTTCTCTTGTGGAAGTACGCGTGTTGTCTTTCCTCTCATCAAACCGTGAGGTTTCAGAAACAATATCGCAGGTCATTCAAATTACAGTTACGCCTTATGTGACCGAAGAACCCAGTGGCCCATCATTGTGGGTTCCCGGAAATCATCAGGGTTGGGCTCCTGCATCAGCACCTCAGATTTGGGATACCGATGGTGATAATGTGTTTGAAGGTTTCGTTTATTTTCCTGAAGATGGATTTAATGGTGAATTTAAATTTACCGCTAATCCTGATTGGGTTGATGATGAAAATTATGGTGCCGGGGCTACCCCGGGTTCCCTGGATAATGATTCTGGTGCAGGTAATTTACTTGTGCCTGGGTTTGGTGGTTATTGGCTTGTGGCTGATCTAAATGCCATGACATGGTCTTATACGGCACAAAATTGGGGCGTTATTGGTTCTGGCATCCTTGCTGGCGACTGGACAGAAGATGTTGATATTATTCCAGCTTCAGGTGGCCCCTTAAATATCCTTGTAGCCACAACTGATGTAATTGAGCCACCGGATGGTACTGAACTTCGATTTAAATTCCGTGCCGATGATGGCTGGGATTTGAACTATGGCGCAGATGCCGGAAGTAATGTTCTTATATTGGGTGGGACGGATATCCCTATGCCTGAAGGGCCTGGTAATTATACCTTCAAGATGAATATGAGCGCGCCCGTATTTACTTACGAGTTTATTAAGAATTAAGGTCTAATTATTTAGATCACTAAAAAGCCTTTCCTGATTTCAGGAAAGGCTTTTTTTGTGGAGTTATGGAAAGATGGAAAATACGAGTTCGAAGTTTTGCTATTGGTTTTTAGATGCTGTAACTTTTTTAGTGACAGAACTGTTTATTTTGATTATCAAACTTCGAACGGATAGCAGCGATGATAAAAAGGTGATAGAATAGAATCTGGATTTCTCCTAACAAAACTCCAACCACGAACTCTTGTCCCGGTAATCTTCGATGGGGGAAATTTTGGTTTGAAATTTATAGGAACTCACCAGCATCGAAATTTCGTGTTTTATAGATTCCATCGCAGAGCTGATTAAATCGGATCTAAAGCCACCAGACTCTATATTGGCAACATGATTGGCAGCAACAACCCGGCTGATGATCTTTCCGAGGTCAACCATTTTTCGTTGTGGGATTTTTGTATCAAGTGTAAAGTTCAGCATCGATTTAAAAATCCCGGCTACCTGTGATGTCAATTCAAAGCCAGATAAGAACGCTGAAAGATTTGTCATTTTTTTACGGCCCATCAATTTCATGACCATTTCCGAAATCTGGGTATATAGCATTTCGTTGGAGCCTTCAAAAATCCTAAATGGCCTTGAATCGACAATTCCCCTGGCTCCAATGTTTTCAGCTTTGTATCCATTAGCACCACATAGTTGTGTTAAGGTTTGTGCTGATTCCTGCATCAGGTCGGTTACGTAAGCTTTCATGCTGTTGGCTTCTAAAGCACAGAGTGCCAGGTTATTTTCAATTCCACTGTAAACGGCACTGCGCGCGCACATGGCTGAACAAATGGTAAATGCACTTTGAATCCGGCTTACCTGGTGTTTCACCTGATCGAGTGCCATCAGCGGTTTTCCTCCCACATTACGGGTGGTAGTTTGCTTGATGGCTTCATCCAGCATGCGGCGGATAAATCCCATGCCCATGCCCGGAAATTGAAAACGGCTTCTGTGTAAAAGGTCCATCATCAACTTGAGGCCTGTTGTTTCAGGCTTCAATTTGAATTGCCCCGGAACCAGGATGTCAACAATATTTTTTCCGTAGGGAATGGGGTACAATCCGATATTATTATAATATTCCTCAACTTGAATTGCCTGCTTTGGCAGTTGGGCATCACAAATAAAAAAATCAATATCACGTCCAAGTTTGCCATCTTTGAATTGTTGGCGCGACGTCATCAGCCAAAAGTCGGCCATGCCTGTTAATCCCTGCCAGTGCTTAGTTCCTTTGATATGATAATCTGAACCGACTTTAATATTTGAGGTTTGCATGTTCAGGGCATCACTTCCATAATCGGGTTCAGTGATCATCAGGCCACCCATATTTTGTTGGTTCATGAAGCGATTGAAGATGTCTCCTTTCACGTCTTCTTGTGCATATTTTGCTACAGGCTGAAGGAAAAGGGCAATGTTGATTCCCAGTGTTAAACACAGGGGCAGCGATTCGTAAGAGGCGGCATCCAAAACCCCCAGGCACTCTTTCACCTTTACCCCACGTCCGCCATATTTAGCCGGAATAGCTACGGCCAAAGGCTTCCTTGCCATAATATCCCGAAGGACCAATGCAGGAAATCCTCTTTTCTGGATAAAAATCTCAATATTATCCCTTTCGTAAAAAACACTTTTTAATGTCTTGTTAATTCTACTTTACTAAAATAGAAAGATAAATTTTGGTTGTATAATTAATTCAT
>CAZBDF010000085.1:0-12933 GCA_964490385.1 uncultured Lentimicrobiaceae bacterium
TGCGGGAGTAGCTCATTTGGTAGAGCGATAGCCTTCCAAGCTATAGGTGGCCGGTTCGAGCCCGGTCTCCCGCTCATTATGCCGATGTAGCTCAGGGGTAGAGCACTTCCTTGGTAAGGAAGGGGTCATGAGTTCAATTCTCATCATTGGCTCTACTTAAAATAATAAATAACCTTTTTTTTAACACCTAATTAAATAACTTTTTAAAATGGCAAAAGAAAAATTTGATCGTTCCAAACCGCACGTAAACATTGGAACAATTGGCCACGTTGACCACGGAAAGACAACTTTAACAGCAGCTATTACCCTGAATTTACAGGATAAAGGTCTTGCTACATTTGCATCATTCGATTCAATTGATAATGCACCTGAAGAAAAAGAAAGAGGTATTACAATTAATACTGCTCACATTGAATATGAAACTGACAATAGGCACTATGCACACGTTGACTGTCCTGGTCACGCTGACTACGTTAAGAACATGGTTACTGGTGCTGCCCAAATGGATGGTGCTATCATCGTAGTTGCTGCAACTGACGGTCCTATGCCCCAAACCCGCGAGCACATCCTTCTTGCACGTCAGGTAGGTGTACCTAAGCTGGTTGTTTTCATGAACAAGGTTGACCTTGTTGATGACGAAGAATTGCTTGAGTTAGTTGAAATGGAAATTCGCGACTTATTGAGTTTCTACGAATTTGATGGTGACAACACTCCTGTTATCCAGGGTTCAGCACTTGGTGCTTTGAATAAGGAACCACAATGGGTTGAGAGAGTAATGGAACTAATGGAAGCTTGTGACACTTGGATTCCATTGCCCGAGCGTGATCAAGACAAACCATTCCTGATGCCCGTTGAGGATATTTTCTCAATTACCGGACGTGGAACAGTTGCTACCGGTCGTATCGAAACAGGTATTATCCATACAGGCGACCCAGTTGATATTATTGGAATGGGTGCCCAAAAACTAAAATCAGTATGTACTGGTGTTGAAATGTTCCGTAAGATTCTTGATCAAGGTCAAGCTGGTGACAATGCAGGTCTTCTGCTCAGAGGTGTCGATAAAAAAGATATTACCAGGGGTATGGTAATTGCTGCTCCAGGATCAGTAACTCCTCATAAAAAATTCAATGCCCAGGTTTATATCCTGAAAAAAGAAGAAGGTGGACGTCACACTCCATTCCATAATAAATACCGTCCTCAGTTCTATTTCAGAACTACTGACGTAACAGGCGAAATTCTACTCCCTGAAGGAGTTGAAATGATTATGCCTGGTGATAACCTGACAATTGAAGTGAATTTGATTGTTGAGATCGCGATGAGCAAGAACCTACGTTTTGCTATCCGTGAAGGCGGACGTACAGTAGGTGCCGGTCAGGTTACCGAAATTCTTGATTAATAATTTTAATAGGTGTTTGGTTATAGATATGAAGGCGTCCCTGAGTATTAACTTAAGGGACTCCTTTATTCTTTTAATCGGATATTATAAATAAAAATACGGGCGTAGCTCAGTTGGTAGAGCTCTGGTCTCCAAAACCAGGAGTCGTGGGTTCAAGTCCTACCGCCCGTGCAAAATTCTAGACATAAACCAATGGCAAAAATCAAAATTTTTTCGTACATCAAGGAAAGTTACGATGAACTGGTGTACAAAGTTTCCTGGCCAACATGGAGTGATCTGCAAAGCAGTGCAATTGTTGTATCCATCGCTTCCCTTATAATCGCATTTGTCGTTTATTTGATGGATGTTTCATTTAATAGCCTGCTCCAGGGATTTTATACCGGGTTTTAAATTTATGTCTGGTATTTGATTTATTCTCAATCAACCAAACGAAGGACAAACCAGCATGGGAGAACAAGCAAAGAAGTGGTATGTTGTTAGGGCAATAAGTGGAAAAGAGAAGAGGGTGAAGGAGTATATTGAAAGTGAGATCGATAGACTCAAGCTCGAAGACTACATTTCACAGGTTCTGATCCCAACGGAGAAGGTTTACCAGGTAAGGAAAGGAAAAAAAATCAGTAAAGAAAGAAATTACTTTCCTGGTTATGTTCTTATCGAAGCCGCTCTGATGGGTGAAATACCTTATATTGTTAAAAGTGTTCCAGATGTTTTAGGTTTCCTTGGAACTCGTGGCGAGCCGGATGCGCTCCGTCCGTCAGAAGTGAAAAGGATACTTGGTAAGGTGGACGAACTGGCCGAACTAGGTGAAGAGGTAAATGTTCCGTTTATTGTAGGCGAAACAGTTACTGTTACCGATGGGCCATTCAACAGTTTTAGTGGAATTATCGAAGATATTAACGAAGAGAAGAAGAAGTTGAAAGTGATGGTGAAAATCTTCGGAAGAAAAACTCCGCTTGAATTGGGGTTCATGCAGGTTGAAAAAGAGTAAAGTTTATTGTTTCGTAAAGAAACAATGCATGTTGGACGTATCCAGAATTTAAATCTAAGTTAAACTTAAAATGGCAAAAGAAGTTAGCGGATTAATCAAGCTGCAAATCAGAGGTGGAGCCGCAAACCCATCACCTCCTGTTGGACCTGCTTTAGGTGCAAAAGGGGTGAACATCATGGAGTTTTGTAAACAGTTTAACGGTCGTACACAAGATCAAGCTGGAAAGCTTCTTCCTGTGATCATTACTGTTTACAAGGATAAATCCTTTGAATTCATAATTAAGTCTCCGCCAGTTGCAACACAACTGTTAGAGGCAACAAAGCAAAAGAAGGGTTCACCAGAATCTAACCGCAAAAAAGTAGCATCAGTTACTTGGGACCAGGTCAGGACAATTGCCGAAGGCAAGATGAGTGACTTGAATTGTTTTACTGTAGAATCTGCCATGATGATGGTAGCCGGTACAGCTAGGAGCATGGGGGTTACGGTTAAAGGTGACGCACCTTTTAATAGAAATTAGCATTTATTAAACTGAAAACAGTATTCGCAAATGGGAAAACTGACGAAAAAACGCAAAGAAGCTTTAGCGAAATTTGATACAAATGCTACCTATACTCTGGCGGACGCAATTAAAGTGATAAAAGATATTACCTATACAAAATTTGATTCCTCGGTTGATGTGGATGTACGTTTGGGTGTTGACCCACGTAAAGCCAATCAAATGGTCAGGGGTTCAGTTACCCTTCCTCACGGAACGGGTAAAACTGTTAAGGTACTTGTTCTTTGTCCACCAGAGAAGGAAGAAGAAGCTAAGGCTGCCGGAGCCGACTACTACGGTCTTGATGATTATATCACCAAGATCAAAGGAGGGTGGACTGATGTGGACGTAGTAATTACGACCCCAAACGTTATGCCTAAAGTTGGCCCATTGGGTAGGATACTCGGGCCGAGAGGTTTGATGCCTAATCCCAAAACCGGCACGGTTACTATGGACATCGAGAAAGCCGTAAACGATGTTAAAGCAGGTAAAATTGATTTTAAGGTGGACAAATCCGGTATTATCCATGCTGCTGTCGCAAAAGCATCTTTTGACGAAAGCAAGATTTTGGAAAATTCAAGGGAATTGCTTCAAATGATAATCAAGTTAAAACCAGCTTCAGCAAAAGGTACTTACATTAAAAGTATCTACATGTCAAGTACAATGAGTTATGGTATTCTGGTTGATCCTAAATCAGTTAGTAGTTAATAAGGTCCGGTAAAACAGGAGATTATACAATGACTATAAAGGAAAAAAATCAGATTATTGAAACGCTGACCAAAGAGCTCAATGAGACCTCGAATTTCTACCTCACCGATATTGGTGGACTAACGGTAGAAAAGACAGGTAATTTGAGAAGGCTGTGTTTCAAGAAAGATGTAAGGCTTAAAGTTGTAAAGAACACATTGCTTCGTAAAGCAATGGAACAATCCGAAAAGGAACTAGACGATTTATATGAAACGTTAGTAGGTCCTAATTCTATAATGTTTACCGAAACAGGTAACGTCCCAGCTAAATTAATTAAGGAATTCAGGTTAAAGTTTAAAAGCGAAAAACCTATCCTTAAAGGAGCTTATGTTGAGGAATCAGCATACATTGGCGCCGACCAGCTGGATGCCCTGGAGAACATTAAATCCAAAAATGAAGTTATCGGCGATATCATTGCTCTGTTGCAATCACCTGCTAAAAATGTTATTTCAGCATTGCAGTCTGGTGGTCAAAAGTTATCAGGGATCCTGGAAACTTTAGCAGAGAAGCCAGAATAATTTCATATCAGTATTAAGCAGTAATTAATTTTTTCATTTCGAATTTTATAATTTAAAACAATATCAAAATGGCAGATTTAAAAGCATTTGCGGAACAGTTAGTTGGATTAACAGTTAAAGAGGTTAACGAACTTGCTACAATTCTCAAAGATGAGTATGGCATTGAGCCCGCAGCAGCAGCAGTAGTTGCAGGACCCGCAGCCGCTGAAGCAGTTGAAGAAGAGCAAACCGAATTTGATGTTATCATCAAAGCTCCTGGTCAATCCAAACTTGCAGTAGTTAAGCTTGTAAAAGAATTAACCAGTCTTGGACTGAAAGAAGCTAAGGAATTAGTGGACTCAGCGCCTAAAGCGGTTAAGGAAGCTGTATCGAAAGACGAAGCTGAAGCTCTTAAAACTCAACTCGAAGAAGCCGGTGCTGAAGTAGAGGTGAAATAGAGACTGTAAACCTACTCTATAAGAAATATAGACTGCTGCCGGCATTGCCGTGCGGAGTCTATATTTCTTTGTATTATAGACCTAAGTTTTCTTAATACCATAATTACTTCACAATCAAAATCTTACTACATTGGCTAAGGATATAAACACAAGAATAAATTTTTCAAAAACGAAAATTAAATCGAGATATCCCGACTTTCTCGATATCCAGCTAAAGTCATTTCAGGACTTTTTTCAGTTGGAAACTAATCCTGAAAACCGTGTAAATGAAGGACTTTACAAGGTTTTTAGCGAAAACTTTCCAATCACTGATGCAAGGAATAACTTTGTGTTGGAGTTCCTGGATTACTTTATCGATCCTCCAAGGTACTCGATTGACGAGTGTATCGAGAGGGGATTAACCTACAGTGTACCACTTAAAGCCAAATTAAAGCTTTATTGTACCGATCCTGAACACGAAGATTTTGAAACCATTATCCAGGATGTCTATTTGGGCCAGATACCCTATATGACACCTCGGGGCACCTTTGTTGTGAATGGTGCCGAAAGGGTTGTAGTTTCGCAGCTTCACCGCTCCCCAGGCGTATTCTTCGGAACAAGTTACCACGCCAATGGCCAGCAGTTATTCTCGGCCAGGATCATCCCATTTAAGGGATCGTGGATGGAATTTACTACCGACATCAATAGTGTGATGTACGCCTACATCGACAGAAAGAAGAAATTGCCGGTAACAACGCTGCTCAGGGCTATTGGATACGAAAGTGACAAAGATATCCTTGAAATTTTTGACCTCGCCCAAGAGGTAAAAGCCACAAAAACAAATCTTAAAAAAGTTTTGGGCCGCAGACTTGCTGCCCGTGTTGTACGGTCATGGATTGAAGACTTCGTTGATGAAGATACCGGTGAAGTAGTTTCAATTGAACGTACAGAAGTGATTATCGACCGTGAAACAGTTTTAGAAACTGAACACGTGGAACAAATCGCTGATTCAGGTGTTGAAACAATCCTTGTACATAAGGACGAAAGCGATGGGATTGACTATTCTATCATTTTCAATACCCTTCAAAAAGATACTACCAATACCGAGAAAGAGGCAGTTGAATATATTTATCGTCAATTGCGTAATGCCGAACCCCCGGATGAAGAAACTGCCAGGGGAATTATTGAAAAACTATTCTTCTCGGATAAAAGATACGACCTTGGCGATGTTGGCCGCTACAGGATCAATAAAAAACTGGAACTGAATGTTCCACCGGAAACCAAAGTACTTACCAAGGAAGACATCATTTCGATCATCAAATACCTCATCGAAATGGTTAACTCCAAGCGTGATGTTGATGATATCGACCACTTGAGTAACCGTCGTGTAAGGACAGTTGGCGAGCAGTTATATGCCCAGTTTGGCGTAGGTCTTGCACGTATGGCACGTACCATCCGCGAAAGAATGAATGTTCGCGACAACGAGGTTTTTACACCAACTGATTTGATCAATGCTAAGACATTGTCTTCCGTAATCAATTCATTTTTTGGCACCAACCAGCTTTCTCAATTCATGGACCAGACCAATCCACTGTCGGAGCTAACCCACAAAAGAAGGGTGTCAGCTTTGGGACCTGGAGGTTTGTCAAGAGAGCGTGCAGGCTTTGAGGTACGTGATGTTCACTATACACACTACGGCAGGCTTTGTACTATCGAAACACCTGAAGGGCCAAATATTGGTCTGATATCTTCACTTTGTGTATTTGCTAAAATCAACAAATTAGGTTTTATCGAAACACCTTACAAACGCGTTGATGTTGGTCAGGTAGTTTTGGCAGATGATCCTGAATACCTGAGTGCTGAAGAGGAAGAAAACAAAATTATTGCCCAGGCTAATTCGCTACTGAATGATGATGGTACTTTTACCCGTGAAAAAGTTAAGGTACGTTACCAGGCCGATTACCCGATCGAAGACAGGGAAAAGGTTGACTATATTGATATGGCCCCTAACCAGATCGCATCCATTGCCGCCTCATTGATCCCTTTCCTTGAGCATGATGATGCCAACCGTGCTTTGATGGGATCGAACATGATGCGTCAGGCTGTACCACTCCTTAACCCGGAAGCGCCGATTGTTGGCACCGGAATTGAAGAAGGCGTAGCCCGCGATTCACGTGTATTATTGACTTCAGAAGGCGACGGACTGGTTGAATATGTTGATGCAAATGAAATAGTGATCCGCTACACCAGGATGGAAAACGAAAAACTGGTTAGCTTCGAAGATGATGTAAGATCATATAAACTTACAAAATTTGCCCGTACAAATCAAAATACTTCCATTAACCTCAGGCCAATTGTAGTAAAAGGCCAGAAGGTAATTAAAGGTCAGTGCTTGTGCGAAGGGTATGGTACCCAAAAAGGGGAACTTGCCCTTGGAAGAAACCTGATGGTTGCCTTCATGCCCTGGAAAGGTTACAACTTTGAGGATGCTATTGTAATTTCCGAGAAAGTAGTAAAAGAGGATATTTTTACTTCGGTGCACATCGAAGAATTTGCACTTGAAGTGCGTGATACCAAACGTGGAGTTGAGGAATTAACCAACGATATCCCAAATGTTAGTGCCGAAGCAACCAAAGATCTTGACGAAAATGGTTTGATCAGAATTGGTGCCGAAATTACTGAAGGGGATATCCTGATCGGAAAAATCACCCCAAAAGGGGAATCAGATCCAACTCCGGAAGAAAAACTACTTCGCGCCATTTTTGGCGACAAAGCCGGTGATGTAAAAGATGCTTCACTAAAAGCGCCTCCCTCAATGCGTGGTGTAGTGATTGATAAGAAACTTTTCTCCAGGATCATCAAAGATCGCAAGGCAAAGGCAAAAGAAAAAGATTTTGTAACAGATCTTGAAAAAGACTATCATAAGCAGAATGCCGAATTAAAAACCAAGCTTGTTGATAAGCTGATGGTTTTAGTAAGCGGTAAAGTTTCACAGGGAGTTTCCAATACTTTTAGAGATGAAGTTGTACCCAGAAAAGTGAAGTTTACCCAAAAAATGCTGATCAATATCGACTACCTTAGTGTGAGCCCAAACAAATGGACAACAGATAAGGAAAAGAACGGATTGATTTCGCAGCTGATCAATAATTATGTGATCAAGTATAAAGAGATCCTTGGAATTTATAACCGCAAGAAATTTGTAGCAACTGTTGGTGACGACCTTCCAAATGGTATCGTTAAAATGGCCAAGGTTTTTGTTGCCAAAAAGCGTAAGCTGAAAGTAGGTGATAAAATGGCCGGACGCCACGGAAACAAAGGTATTGTTGCAAAAATTGTTCGCGAAGAAGACATGCCTTTCCTCGAGGATGGAACACCGGTTGATATCGTACTTAACCCATTGGGCGTACCTTCAAGGATGAACCTTGGTCAGATTTATGAAACCGTACTGGGATGGGCAGGAAAAAAGCTTGGCCTTAATTTTGCCACCCCGATTTTTGATGGTGCAACAACTGATCAAATCAACGAATACCTGGTTAAAGCAGACTTACCAGAAAATGGGAAAGTTTACCTTTACGATGGCGGAACCGGAGACAGGTTCCACCAGCCGGCAACCGTTGGTTACATCTACATGATTAAACTGCACCACATGGTGGATGACAAAATGCACGCCAGGTCTATTGGCCCCTACTCACTCATTACACAGCAACCTCTTGGTGGTAAAGCACAATTTGGTGGACAGCGTTTTGGTGAAATGGAGGTTTGGGCACTCGAAGCTTTTGGTGCATCCAATATCCTGCAGGAAATACTTACCGTAAAATCCGATGACGTCAATGGCCGTGCAAAGGCTTATGAAACCATCGTCAAAGGAGAAAACATGCCAACTCCCGGAATTCCCGAATCATTCAATGTATTGGTTCACGAGCTTCGCGGCCTTGGATTAAATGTAACTTTTGATTAATGATATTTTATCATCGTCAATTGACTACATTGTTGTTAACAGTAAATAAAAAACTAAAATAAAATCCCACAATGGCTTTTAGAAAAGAAAGTAATATTGTAAAAAACGAGTTTTCGCAAATCACTATTAGCCTGGCTTCGCCCGAAACTATCCTCGAGCGTTCCTACGGTGAAGTGTTGAAGCCTGAAACCATCAACTACAGGACTTATAAACCTGAAAGGGATGGTTTATTCTGTGAACGCATTTTTGGGCCGGTGAAAGATTGGGAATGTCACTGCGGTAAATACAAAAGAATCCGATATAAAGGCATTGTTTGCGACAGGTGCGGTGTTGAAGTTACCGAGAAAAAAGTCCGTCGTGAGCGCACAGGCCATATTCAGCTTGTTGTGCCAGTTGCGCATATCTGGTTTTTCAGATCATTGCCAAACAAAATCGGGGCACTTCTGGGACTTCAAACCAAAAAGCTTGACACCATTATTTATTATGAAAAATATGTGGTGATCAATGCTGGAATAAAAGCAACTGAAGGCATTAAGTATCTTGATTTCATTTCTGAAGAGGAATATTTCGAAATCATGGAAACCGTACCTGCCGAAAACCAATACCTCGACGACACTGATCCAAATAAATTTATTGCTAAGATGGGCGCCGAAGCCCTTCACGATCTTCTGGCACGCCTCGACCTCGATGAGCTATCCTATGATTTGCGCCATAAAGCACATACCGAAACTTCGCAGCAAAGAAAAGCTGATGCCCTCAAGCGTTTGCAGGTTGTTGAAGCTTTTAGGGATGCCCGCAACAGGATTGAGAACCGTCCCGAATGGATGATCGTAAAAGTTGTTCCTGTTATTCCACCAGAACTCAGGCCTTTAGTACCTCTTGATGGTGGAAGATTTGCTACATCCGACCTGAATGATTTATACCGCAGGGTAATTATCAGGAACAACCGTTTGAAGCGATTGATTGAAATCAAAGCTCCGGATGTAATCATGCGTAACGAAAAACGTATGCTCCAGGAAGCTGTTGATTCGTTGTTTGATAACTCAAGAAAAGCCAATGCAGTAAAAACTGAATCTAACCGTGCACTGAAATCATTGAGCGATAGCCTCAAAGGTAAGCAAGGAAGGTTCCGTCAAAATCTACTGGGTAAACGTGTTGACTATTCAGGCCGTTCAGTTATTGTGGTTGGTCCTGATCTCAAACTTAACGAGTGTGGTATCCCGAAGGAAATGGCATCAGAACTTTTCAAGCCATTTATTATCCGCAAGATGCTCGAAAGGGGAATTGTTAAAACAGTAAAATCTGCAAAGAAAATTGTTGACAGGAAAGATCCTGTGGTTTGGGATATTTTAGAAAACATCCTGAAAGGACATCCTATTATGCTGAACCGTGCCCCTACCCTGCACCGCCTGGGTATCCAAGCATTTCAGCCTAAACTTATCGAAGGTAAGGCCATTCAACTTCACCCACTCGTTTGTACTGCGTTTAACGCTGACTTTGATGGTGACCAGATGGCTGTGCACGTCCCCCTTGGAAATGCTGCCATCCTTGAGGCTCAGCTTTTGATGCTTGCATCGCATAATATCCTCAACCCTGCCAACGGGGCGCCAATTGCGGTACCTTCACAGGACATGGTTTTGGGCCTGTATTATATTACCAAAGCCAGGAAAAGTATTCCTGAACATAAAGTACGTGGTGAAGGTTACAAATTCTATTCATCCGAAGAGGTTGGCATTGCTTACAACGAGAATAGAGTTGATTTGCACGCCATCATTCATGTGAAGGTGCCAGTTGAAAAAGATGGGGAGATTGTTACGGAATTAACCGAAACAACCGTGGGCAGGGTAATGTTCAACCAGTATGTACCACCTGAAATTGGGTACATCAACCAGTTGCTTACCAAAAAAGCTCTGCGCGACATTATTGGTGATGTATTAAAACGTACCGATACCGCAACTACAGCTAAATTCCTCGACGACATTAAGAGCCTTGGCTTTAACATGGCTTTCCGTGGTGGATTATCATTTAACCTTGGCGATGTAATTATCCCCGCAGTTAAGGAAACCCTGATCGAAAAGGCTAACGAAGAAGTTGAAGAAGTGCTTGCCAATTATAACATGGGTTTCATTACCAACAATGAAAGGTACAACCAGATTATTGATATTTGGACACACACTAATTCACATCTTACACATACATTGATGGACCAATTATCGAAAGATAAACAAGGTTTCAATGCGGTGTATATGATGCTTGATTCAGGTGCCCGTGGTAGTAAAGAGCAAATCAGGCAGCTTTCGGGTATGCGTGGATTGATGGCGAAACCGCAAAAATCAGGTGCTACAGGTGGTGAAATTATCGAAAACCCGATTCTTTCAAACTTTAAAGAAGGCCTGTCGGTACTTGAGTACTTTATTTCTACGCACGGTGCGCGTAAAGGTTTGGCCGATACCGCCCTTAAAACTGCTGATGCTGGTTACCTTACCCGTCGTCTGGTTGACGTTTCACAGGATGTAATCATTTCGGAACGCGACTGTGGTACACTAAGGGGATTGACTACCTCAGCACTCAAGAAAAACGAAGAAGTGGTTGAAACGCTGTACGACAGAATTCTTGGCCGTACAAGTTTACACGATATTTATCATCCTCAATCAGGAGAGTTGATCGTTGCCGCAGGCAGCGAATTGACCGAGGAAATTTCTACACTTATTGAAGATTCTCCCATTGAAAATGTTGAAATCCGTTCGGTACTTACCTGCGAATCGAAAAATGGGGTGTGTGCATTATGCTACGGACGTAACCTTGCCACAGGCCGAATGGTCCAAAAAGGTGAAGCGGTTGGTGTAATTGCTGCGCAATCCATTGGTGAACCTGGTACACAGCTTACACTTCGTACTTTCCACGTGGGTGGTGTTGCCGGTGGCAATATTTCTTCACAATCCAAAATTGAAGCAAAATATGCCGGGACCCTTCAAATTGAGGAGTTGAGATCAGTACTAAAGAAAAATGACGAAGGCAAAGAATATCAGGTTGTAATTGGACGTTCCGCAGAAATGAGGATCATCGACAAAAAAACCGGTATTTTACTTACATCAGGTAACATCCCTTATGGTTCAAATCTCTATTTTAAAGATGGGGACAATTTGAAGAAAAATGAATTGATTTGTATTTGGGATCCGTACAACGCTGTTATTATTTCAGAGATGAATGGTAAGTTGGTTTTCAACAATATTCTTGAAAACAAAACTTTCAGGGTTGAATCTGATGAACAAACCGGATACCACGAGAAGGTAGTTATCGAATCGCGCCAGAAAGTTAAAAACCCATCTATTGATGTAGTTGACACTGATGGTAATGTACTCAGGTCTTATGACCTTCCGGTAGGTGCGCACATTTCGGTAGAGGAAGGACAGGAAATTATTGCCGGTGAGGTGCTTGTTAAAATTCCCCGTGCCATTGGAAAATCTGGTGATATCACTGGTGGCCTTCCACGTGTTACCGAGTTGTTTGAAGCAAGAAACCCTTCCGACCCTGCAAAAGTTGCTGAAATTGATGGTGTTGTTTCGTTTGGTAAAAAACTTAAGCGTGGCAACAAGGAAATCATCATCACCTCAAAAACAGGCGAGGAAAAACGTTACCTTGTCCCTACATCCAAGCAAATACTTGCCCAGGAAAATGACTTTGTAAAAGCGGGCACACCACTTTCTGAAGGGGCGTTAACCCCTGCTGACATTCTTGCTATTAAAGGCCCGATGAAAGTTCAGGAATATATCGTTAATGAAATCCAGGAGGTTTACCGCCTACAGGGTGTAAAGATTAACGACAAACATTTCGAGGTGATCGTAAGGCAGATGATGCGTAAGGTTGAGGTTGCCGATCCGGGCGATACCAAATTCCTGGAAAATGAACTGGTGAACAAAATTGAGTTCCACGACGAAAACGACTGGATATTCGGTAAGAAAGTAATCCTCGATTCTGGTGATTCGACAATCTACAAATCAGGACAAATTGTTTCAGCAAGGAAACTGAGGGATGAAAACTCCCAGCTCAGGCGTAAAGATAAAAATCTGGTTGAATCGAGAGATGCACAACCTGCAACTGCGCGCCAGGTGTTACAGGGAATTACAAAAGCCTCGCTGCAGACCAAGAGTTTTATTTCGGCAGCGTCATTCCAGGAAACGACCAAAGTCCTTACCAATGCAGCCATCATGGCTAAATCAGACAATTTGAAGGGCTTGAAGGAAAATGTAATTGTTGGGCATAAAATCCCTGCCGGTACCGGCTTAAGGGAATATGAAGATTTGATCGTTGGATCGAAGGAGGAGTACGAAAGCCTGATGCATTCAAGGACCATTAATGACAAATTTGAATAATC